>PGXY01000010.1:0-300000 GCA_002839375.1 Spirochaetae bacterium HGW-Spirochaetae-1
AGCAGTGTGTGGAGAAATTTCTCTGGTTTGAAGAGGCATACCGTAAAAGGCTGGCCCTGTATTTTTAAAGAAATATACCGTGGGGTCAGAGCCTTTGATTAGTAAATGACTGCCGGGAAAGATTCCTGCTTTGAATAAGATATATCGGCTGAAAAAATCGAAGGAATATGCAGGAATGCAATTGTGGTTCAACCGGCATTATCAGCGGTGAGTTATATGGTGCTTCAGTTTAAGGAGCCAGAGTGCAATTCTGGTGGCCATATCCTGTTTCTCGCCATGCGAATCTGAACCATTATCTGATGCAATATCAGTGTTATTGAGATCTATCATTTTCGCATCGGGCCCGTACATACCGGAGAACATTTTTAATACATTTTTTTTCACCATGCCCCGCAGCGGTATATTGGCGATGAGACCATACATGGCTGCGCCTCCTTCATGGGCCAGGTGAGGATTTTTCTTTACATGGACCACTGAGGCTTTAAGGTCTTTCAGATATTGCTTTACTACCTCAAGATGCAGTGGCGTCACCATGGCATGCAGGGCTGCCGGGCGCTGGAGCCGGTCGATCTGCCATCCCCGTTTTTCCATCTGGTCACCCACGGCATAAATGTTTACATCTCCGCTGATTGAGCAGTATGAGAACAGGCTCGTCAAAGGCTTGCCGATCACCTCCAGTTCCGGTATGGAGTTTATGCCATTCATGAGTCCCTGTGTTGCTTTGAGTGTATCAGCGGCGATTTTCATGTAACCGTTTTGGCCGATGGACTGGATTGCTGCCCATGCTGCCGCATAGGCGCCGCCGGGCCTTGTTCCCAACAGTGCCGGCGAGGCGAATATCCCGCCAGGCCAGTTTTCAAAGACGAAGAACTGGTAAGTCATGATATCGAGGCTCCGATAAAGAATAGTGGATGCACCTTTGGCGGCGAAACCATATTTGTGGGTGTCGGCAGAAATGGATGTAACTCCTGGCACGCGAAAATCCCAGAGGGGAAGTTTGTGGCCCAATTTCTCGATAAAGGGAAGGAGATATCCTCCCACACAGGCATCAACATGGAGGGGGATATTTTTCGCCAGGGACAGAGCCCCCAGTTTTTCTATAGGATCAATGATGCCATGAGGATATTCGGGAGCCGACCCCAGGATCATAATAGTGCGTCGGTTGATGAGCTTTTCAACGGCCTTTACATCGACCTGCCAGTTGTCATCCAGGGGAGCATGAACTGCTTTTACATTAAAATATTCTGCCGCCTTTTCCCATGCCACATGAGCCGTTACGGGAAGAATCATCTCGGGTTTACGGATCCAGGGTTTTTTTGCCCGGGCCAGGTCCCGGTAGGTTTTAACGGCGAGAAGGCAGCTTTCTGTGCCTCCCGATGTCATGACACCGCAGACATTCCGGTCGCCGTGCAGCATATTAGCCGTCATACGCACTACTTCAGTCTCTATTTTTTTCAGGCTTTTAAATACTGCCGGGTTAAGGCCATTGGCGGACAGAAATTTCCCATACGCATCCATGAGCAGGCCGGAATGTTCCTCTCCCAGGTAATAGACCAGGCTCCATGTTCTGAGCTGTTTATATGCTGGATCAGTAGTTGCAAAGGATTCAAGGTCTTTTAAAATATCCTTACGCTTTCTTCCTTTTTCCGGGATCATTATAGAATGAGGGTCTGTCTGTTTCATGGTCTGCTCCTTGTCCGGATTTATTAAAAAAGATATTTATAAAGATAGGCGAATGATATACCCAGATAATTACCGATGGCGTATCCTATAATACCCGTTGTCAGTCCCGAAAGGATGACCTCTCGGTTTTTCAGGGCCGCCGCCACAACGGGTACAAAGGGCGGTGAGCAAATGGCCGATGTGGAAGTGACAAGGAATGTGTCCGTGTCTATCCGAAAAATTCTGCAGAGCAGTGCATGGATAAGCATGCTGCCAAAAATCATGAGAATCACAAAAAGCATGAGCAGGTAATTGATGTTGATAATTTTATCAATTTTTGCCATAGATGCAACCACAATACAGAAAATATAAATAATATACATGCCGGCCTGAAAGGTGTTCTCGATAGCCCGTACCCTCGGAATGAATGAAGCCGTTATACCCAGAGTCGTTATGGTGAGGATTGCCGCCGATGTGGCCATACTTTGGGGGACAATGAGGGTCAGAGCATAGCCTGAGGCGGTGATAAAAATGGAAAGTAAAAATGCCATGGCAAGAGGACCTTTTTTCCCTTTTGTCAGCATGGTTTTGTAAGATGAAATATCCTCATTTTCCGGATTGTTGCCTGTCTCAAAATTCTGTTCATTGGAAGAGAAGGGAAGAAGAAATAAATTAAAGAACCGTTGTCCAACGGCAATTATAAAGAAAATATAAATGAATGAAATCAGCGTATCATAACTGTGAATAATTATAAAGGTATCGGGGGTCACGGATAGGGCTGATTTGATGGCTGCCAGATTGGGGGTGCCTCCCGTGTATACACCGATGCTCATTCCGGCGATTTTCCATGCCTCGGGGTCAGAGCCTCTTATCATCAAGTATCCGGCGAGGGACAGAGCCAGGACCGCAACAACAGCCAGGGCCATGGAAAGGAGAGCCTTGCCGGCAAGTTTAAACCATTTTTTCACGTCCATGGAAAATAGGAGCAAGGGAAGGGCCAGGATGACGGCTATGTCAGCGGTCATGGACTGGTATGTTGCCAGTTCTACGGGAATAAGTCCTGAATTGCCTAGAATAATCCCCAGTGTGTAGCAAAGAACAACGGCTCCTATTTTATTAATGAATGTAAACCGGACGCAGAGATAGAGAATGATTGCCGGGGAAAGGATGTAGAGTCCGATTAGAACAGGCGCTGGCATGGTTGTCCCTCATCTACTTTTGTTTATTGGTTACAGATCGTTGATAATGCACTCATACGAAATATAATGCACTTAAGTGAAGTCTTAGATTGAATGGTCCTTTTGTCAAGTAATAATTTATGGGAGTTTCTGGGAATTAAGTTTAGTATTTTCCACAACAATGAATAAAACTGATTTTTTCAGACGGTCTCATTGCTATCGTGATTATTAAAGCTGCTGCTGCTATTGCGTTGAGAAGGCCAGGTGTTTTCTCTTTGTATTAAAGGTGAACCCCTAAAAGTTGAGATGAGTGATGATTCACAGACAGGGCTCTGACCCCTGGTGTTCACTACGCATCAACTTTTTGGATGCATGGCTAAAATGTTCTTGATATACATATCCTCATATGCAAATATTTACCGCATAATCGTAATGAATTGCCTGTATGCGCCGGGTAACGGCACATATTGCCCTGGATGCTCTCAGGGGATTATGAAAGAATTATATTCAGTTATCGATAGAATAATAATAAAAAAAAAGATGGAAACATGACCAGCAAAGAAAGAAAAATCTGGGAAAAAGAACAGAAGAGAAACAGGATAATTGATATCGCTCAGGAAATATTTTTTTCCAAGGGTTTCGACACTGCGACGATGGACGAGATTGCCAAGTCGGCTGGTTATAACAAGCGAACCATGTATCTTTATTTTAAGGACAAGGAGGATCTTTTCCTTGCCGTGGTTCTGCGGGGTCAGAAGATTCTTGTCACAAAACTTGAGGAAGCTTTCCATAGTCCTGCAACGCAGGGGACTATCATTTATAACCTGGGGAACGCCTTTTTCCGTTTTTCCCTGGAATACCCGGATTTTTTCAATCTTATAATGATATATGAAGCACGAAGCAGGGACTATTTTAAAAAAGATGAGGTTCCAGATTCGGATTCTTTCAAGGATCAGTGTCATGAGGCCTCGGACCGGTATGGCAGGTTTGTCATCGAGGCCATAGAAATAGGTAAAAAGAGCGGTCTTATCAAAAGCGAACTCACTGCGCAGCAGCTCATGCTCATCCTCTGGGGTGAGGTCTTCGGTGTTATGCAGATCATTCTCATTCGGAAAGATCATTTTAACGAAGCTTACGGCATAACACCCGAGGAGCTTTTCAATAATTTCATGCGGTTTACGGAAAAAGCATTGAGCTGAAGCAACGCGAGAGGATGTGGTAAGATCGTTAATTCAAAGTTGATGGTTTTTAGTATACCTGATGTTGCGGGCCGTCAGACCAATTCTTCCCGTATCGAGGCTTTCCCCTGGTATTATTCGACGCAGTTCGTCAACGCTTATTATTTTTTCGATATAGTCGTTCATGCCGTTTATCCTTTTAAGCGCCTCCCCGGCCGCTCCTTCCAGCAGCGCCGCATAACTGGTCCGCAGAATTTTCCCGTCGATGATATCGCGGTATTCAATAGTACCATCCAGGTCTGACAGGCGGTCTCTTCGGGGTACATTGGCGTAAAAGAGACCAAGGTTTTCCGGTTCCCTCATGGTGAAGCGAAGGATATGATAGGGCAGGCGCCGCATGAAAAGTCTGTTCATTGAAATCTGGCGGCGAAGCGCTTTGCGCAGATGCTGTTCCTGCAGACCGAAGATATGGTGTAAGGTCTTTCCGAAAATCAGTCCCTGCAGGTCGTCAGTTGCTATATTTTTCTGAACAGTAACGGGCGATGCTACACAGAGGTCCAGGCGGGTCTCCAGATATCGGTGCATATACCGGGCACGTGTGCTTTTCTCCGGTTCATTGTCATAATAGTTGCCTGAAAGATAATAAATAACGGGATGAAAAAAGATATCAAGAACGCAGTGTGATATATATCCGGCGATGAAAGCCAGGTCGCCATGCGATGGTCCGGCATCGAGCATGTTTAAAATAAGGGTGTTTGTCGGCTCTCCGGTTACACCGTGCATGGCCTCGGAAAGGCTGCACAGGGAATGGTCCTTGCTGTAAAAGAGGATATCGGGGGCGATGGAGCCCAGGTAATAACTGGACAGGTTTTCCTGAACAGTATTTTTCATGGCGCCTTCTACCATCCGGGTTTGCAGGGTGCGGGCAAAAAAGAGGTGTGTGTTTTCCTTTGGCATGCGTGTATCCTTGATATATTTGATAAATACCAGGGTCGGGTAAATGTTTGCATACATCTTTTTATGATATCAGGGTTGATCCGTCAAGCCTATAAAAGGCTTGCATAATGGACGGTTTCCCGTGAAATGGGTATTGTCGGGAATATGGGGATAACAGTTTATCGGAAAAATGATTTACTCCATGGGCCGGCCCGCCTTGGCCGCATACTTTGCATTTCAGGAAAAACATCATGACGACATTTACAATCGCGGTTACCTGTTCATTCGGCATTGAGTCAGTTCTGGTGAGAGAGCTGAACAGGCTGGGAATCACAGAAAATATCGCCGTGGAAAACGGCCGGATAACCTTTCCGGGGTCCGCCGGCGATGTGGTGCGGTGCAACCTCTGGCTTCGCTGCGCTGACCGGGTTTATCTTGAGATGGCAAGGTTCGGAGCCGTGGACTTCGAAGAACTTTTTCAGGGAACTCTCGCCGTCCCCTGGGAGGAAATTATCCCCATGGACGGCACTATGCATGTCGTGGGAAAGTCGGTGAAGTCGAAACTCCACAGTGTGCCGGATTGTCAGGCCATTGTAAAAAAGGCCGTGGTTGAATCCATGAAGCGGAAACACCGGCTCACTATTTTCCCCGAGGACGGTCCGCTCTTCCGTATCGAGATATCCATGCTGAAGGATACGGCCATCATTTCCATGGACACCAGTGGGGTGGGACTGCATAAGCGGGGGTACCGCGAGGAGGGAGGTGAGGCGCCCCTGCGGGAGACGCTGGCCGCCGCTCTTATATATCTGTCGCGATGGCGGCCCGAACGTATCCTGGCCGATCCCCTGTGCGGTTCCGCCACTATTCCCATTGAAGCGGCTCTTATGGGATGTAATATTGCTCCGGGGATTAACCGCTCTTTCGCAGCCCAGGAATGGGATTTTCTTGGCAGGGACATCTGGGAAAGGGAACGGGCTGCAGCGCGTGAAGCCGTGACCGATATTCCCCTTACCATACTTGCCTCTGATAATGACCAGCGGGTTTTCAAAAAGGCCCGTGAAAATGCCCGACGGGCCGGGGTGCTTGAGAAAATCACTTTTCAGAAAAAGCCCGTTGAAGAATTCAGCACACGAAAAAAATACGGATGCGTAATATGCAATCCGCCTTACGGTGAACGGCTGGGAAGCAATGACGAGGTCACAGCCCTGTACAAGAATATGGGGACGGTACTGAGCCAGCTCGATTCCTGGTCTCTCTTTATCCTGACGGGACATGAGGAATTCGAGAATCACTTCGGGCGGAAGGCAGACAAAAACCGAAAATTGTATAATGGCAAGATAAAGACATACCTGTATCAATATCTGGGACAACTCCCTCCCCGTTAAAGCGGTACTGCAAGGGCGCAGAACCGAAAAAGACTTGAAGGATATTTCCCTGTGTGGTTACAATAGGCATGCCCGGGATAGAAGAAATAATTCGAAAAAGCGATTCCGAACTGCGGCGTTTTGAGCAGCGTCTCCGTTTTCCCCCCATTATGGAAGAACTGTTTAATGTGTATGATCATCAGCGTTCTCTGAGTATTCTCAGGGTTGCCCTTATCCTCGCCTTTTTACTTTATGCAGGGTTCGGCGTTCTCGATATTTATATGGCGCCAAATTCGGTTCATGCCATCTGGATAATCCGCTTTGCCGTGGTCTGTCCCGCCATCGGGCTGCTTTTTTTAATGACATTCATGCGCATGTTTTACTCGGTAAAGCTTGTGGTTGTTTCTCTCGTAGTCCTGCTGGCTGGATATGGAATCATCGGCATGCTGGTCATTGCCGACGATCCCGATACGGGGCAGCTCTATTACGCGGGACTTATACTTGTTATCATGTGGGCATGCGTTCTCATGCAGATGCGTTTCAGAAATGTCAGCATCATCTGCTGGTTAATCGTCCTGGGTTATGAGTACACGGCGGTTGTTCCCCTCCATATGCTCGAGTCCGAAGAGACAGTGAGGATATTCATCAGTAATAACTTTTTCTTTATATCGGCCAACATAATCGGGATGATTTCCAGCTATCTTATTGAAAGATCGGTCAGGAGAGATTTTATCAATGGACTTCTGCTCGAGGAAAGAAATCGCAATATCGAGTTCGAGAAAAACGAATTGAAATCACGTGACGAGCGTATCCATAAGGAACTGGTTATGGCTCGTAATATCCAGCAGCAGCTGATCCCCTCACGGCAGCCGCGCGATAATATCTGCTCCCTCTATGTTCCCATGGAAATGGTTGGTGGTGATTTCTATGATTTCATCCCGTTCCGCGAAGAAAATCTCATGGGAATTTTTATCAGTGATGTGACGGGTCACGGTATTTCCTCTTCGCTCATCACGGCCATGATAAAAAGTCTCGTGCTCCAGGCCTATTCCTTAAAAAATGATCCCGCAGCATTACTGCTGCACATAAACACCCTGCTGGTGAATCAGACAGGAGGAAAATTTATCACGGCATTTTACGGAATCTATGATTACGGGACCGGAACCATGACCTATGCCAATGCCGGACACAATCCTCCCTATATAATAACAGCATGGAAGGCCGACACCCTGGCAGTGGAAGCCTGTTTTCCTCTGGCGGCCTTCACCGGAGATGACCTGAAACGGTTTGGCAAACTGTACCGGAATGATACTGTAACACTGCAGCGGGGAAGCAAGCTTCTTCTCTATACGGACGGATTCCAGGAAGTTCCGTGGCCCGGTGGTGATGAAGGGATTGCCGGATTCTTGCAGTCGATTCATGGGCTTCCCTGTGGAGAATTCATACAGGTACTCAATGACCGCCTTGTGAAGGTCAACGGTTCAGATATGTTTCAGGATGATATCTGTCTCATATGTATCGATGTTTAAGGCGGCAACGCTGCAGGAATTCATAGATGAATAAGAGCAGCAATTCTCCGGTGCTGTCACATGAAAAAGTTCTTCAGGGTATAGGCAATGGATATGCCCAGGTAATTGCCCACCACCCAGCCCAGTATTCCTGTCAGGACGCCGGAAACCACCACCTCTTTGTTTTTCAGTGCCGCGGCCACCATGGGAACGAAGGGCGGCGAGAAGACCAGCGCGGTCGAAGTTATAATATGCGTATCGGCATCAACACGGAAAATCGCGGAGAATATCAGATGGATTATAGCCGTTCCGAAAACCGCGATGCTCACATAACCGATCATTGCCGGTGCGGTGTTGATGAGCTTTGATAGGTCCGCCATGGAACTGACGACGAGGGAAAATATGAGGATGATGAAATAGCCCAGCTGAAAGGTCATGCGAATCTTTCTGACGGCGGGCACGAAGGAAAAGACAACTCCCAGTGTGGTGATAGTCAGTATGGCTACTACCATGCTGATTTCTTTGGGAACAATCAGTGTCAGTCCGCCGCCCACAGCGAATATGACTATGGCCAGTGCCAAGGCTCCCAGGAGCGGAAGAATACCCTCCTTCCTGATTCCGCGGAACGAGGTCATGAATCCTTCATTTCCCGATTCAGCGTCACTGTTCCCGGCAGATTTGAAGGGGGGCAGAACCTTCAGAAGGAGTCGCTGCATGAAGGATATGAGCATGAATATGTACAGGGCGCCTACGACAACATCGGACGTATGGACAGCGAGATATATCGTAGGATCCATCCTGAGGGCGGTGCCTATGGCGGCCAGGTTTGGAGTGCCTCCCGTGTAACAGCCTATGAGCATTCCCGAAACCTTCCAGCTTTCATTGCCGATGGATTCGTGGAAAATAAGGAAGGCTATCGTGGTGGATATTATAACGGCCGCTATGGAACTGAAAAAGGATATCATGGTCTTACCGGCAAGGCGAAACCATCCTCTTATATTCAGGGAAAAAAAGAGCAGTGGAAGGGCTACGGGAATGGTGAGGGTCAGGAAGGTGTCCTGAATCTTGAAAAAATCCCCGGGCAATATGCCCGTGTTACCGATGATTCCCCCTGCAATATAGCAAATGACCACGGCTCCCAGCTTGTCGAGGAAGGCGTAACGGTCGCAAAGATACATTACCAACGCCGGGAAAAGAATAAAAAATGCTATCATGCTTATTTTTATCATGGATTCCTCCCTGTATCTATTGAGAGCATGGTTTTTTGTAATATTCTATGAAAAATAATTCAAGTCAATAAAAAAAAATACACTATCGTGGTTGAAGTGATTGTTTTATCCCGCATCAGGCAGAAGCGTTCTTTGACCCGGCAGGGTCAGAGCCTGAATTTTACCTCCAGCGGGGTCAGAGCCTCTAATCGTAACATCCATGAATAAAGTTATACTCATTTGTTTAACCATACCGTGAATATGGAGATTGACCCGGGCAGGGCAGCCAGGAGAAATAACCATAACCGCCTGGTTCATGTTGTTGAAATATGAATATGTATTGACAGGACCGTGGCATGCAAGTGATTCTAGCTCTTTTGTAAGGGCGCTACGCATTTCCGTAGGGCATTTTCCGAGGACTAAAGACATGAAGATTATCAAACAAATATCATCGAAAACCCCTCTCTTCAAAGACAGTGAGCTGCACGAGGTTGTGGAAAGGCTCTGCCATCCCGAATCGTACAGCTCGGTTTATCATCGTGTGAAGCATCAGGAAGTTGCCATGCCGTCCACGGAGACCCTTTCTGAGATAGTTGAGCTCCTGAAATCCGTTATCTTTCCCGGCTATTTTCTCAATTCCGATGTGAATCCCGGAACCATGAAGTATTATATCGGGTCCACACTGGATAGGGTCATGAGGCTTTTATCGGAACAGGTAAAACGTGGATTTTGCTTTTTCTGTTCCACCGAAGCGGACAAGGAATGCCATGACTGCGAGAATAAGGCGGCCATCATATCGCACCGGTTCGTTAAAAGTCTGCCGGAGCTCCGTGAGCTTCTTGCACTGGACGCCCTGGCTGCATTCGAGGGCGACCCGGCAGCCCAGAAGCTGGGGGAGACCATTTTCTGTTACCCCAGTATCACCGCTATGACATATTATCGCATAGCCCACGAACTCTACAAGCACGATGTTCCGCTCATACCACGGATAATCACTGAAATGGCCCACTCCCATACGGGGATCGACATCCATCCCGGAGCGCAGATAGGGCGGCGCTTTTTCATTGATCACGGAACAGGGACTGTAATCGGAGAGACCTGTATTATCGGTGAAAATGTTCGTATATACCAGGGAGTAACCCTGGGCGCCAAGAGTTTTCCCATCGATGAAAAGGGAAATCCCATCAAGGGGATTCCCCGGCATCCCGTGGTGGAGGACGATGTAATCATTTATTCCGGCGCTACTATCCTGGGCCGGGTAACCATCGGCAAAGGGGCCGAAATAGGCGGCAATGTGTGGATCACTACCAGCATCGAGCCCGGTGCTAAAATTATCCAGCAGAAGGCTCTGAAGACATGTTTCGAAGACGGTGCCGGTATCTGAGGCCGTGAGGTAGTTCGCATATGCAGTTTATTCCCGGGATTGCCTTTGGCAATATTCATTTCGGTATGTCTGTGCAGGATGTCCAGTCCATAATGGGCCCGGACTGCATTATGGAAACATCCGACGAGGATGACCTGCGCCTGAATTATTATGACGGCCGTCTTATATACGTTTTTTACCAGGAGTATGACTTCGACCTGACCGGTATTTCCATCCAGCGGGCAAGCGTATCAATCGAATACGCCGGCCGTGACCTGTTCGCCATGAACTACGGTGAGATTATGGAAATATTCCTGGCCGAGGGCAATATCAGCGACCATGCCTTCAGTTATTATGAAGACGCCGGTGAAATGGAAAGCGTTGAGTTCGAGTCCATGGGGATTACGTTATACTTTGACGTCAACCAGAACCTCATGGAGGTGAATATATTCGAACTGGTTGCGGATGAAGATGAAGATGAATTGTGGGATGAAGATTGATGGGGGATGAACAGGTCGATGGAGTCCATTATTATCAGGGGTACAAAAAAATTCGGTCTTCGGATGCGCCTGCTTCTGCAGGGCGGTTTTTTTGTGAAAATACCCGCTCCTGTTTCCCTCGGTGTTATGCTTTCCACTTTTGGAATAAATGAAGAATATATCAGCAGCCGGATCGGCACTGTTTATTATAATTCCCTGCCCGCGGAAAATCCGCAGGGACTGATTGTATCGTGTGGATCGGCTATCGCGCTTTGCGGACCCATGGACGCAGCGCCTGTATCGGCACTCCAGCCCGGCGGGAATATTCCATCGGCAAAAGGTGCCACCGGCCCGGGCGGGTATGTCAAAATCAGCCTTTTCGATTCGGTGCTGGAAGATACGGGAGGCCTTTTTCTGAGCAGAGGTATTTTCATCGGAGCAGGGGAACTGGCCGTGTTCCTGAAAGAGAATGAAAATTTCCTGAACCGGTTTTATATGGAAGCTGTCACCGGCAGCAGGCCCCTCTCCACATTTTTGCAGCTCATCGGGTTTCTTTCCACCCATGAGAAGGATATGATTCTGCTCATGATGCGGAATGTTGATACGATGAAATACCAGGGAGAATAACGATCTCCCTGCAGACGGGATTATTCCTCGTACATGGCTTCAATGGTATCGCGGTAATTGTTCTGTACGATCTTCCGCTTTATCTTCATCGTCGGAGTTACCTCGCCCTTTTCCTGTGAAAAGGAATTAGGGATGAGCGTGAACTTTTTCACCTGTTCCACCCTTCCCAGTGTCTTGTTGACGCCGTCCATTATGGTCTGATATTTTCCAATCACTGCCGGGTTTTTGATCAGTTCCTCCAGTGTGTTGTATTTAATATCATTTTCGCCGGCCCATTTTTCCAAATTGCCGAAATCGGGAGCGATCAGGGCCGTGATGTATTTTCTCTTGTCCCCGATGAGGGTTATCTGCTCGATGAAGGCGCTCCTGAGGATGTCTCCCTCAATTACCTGGGGCGCGATGTTCTTGCCGCCCGAGGTGATGATGATGTCTTTTTTCCTGTCAGTTATCCTCAGGTAGCCGTCTTTATCAATGATGCCGATGTCGCCGGTTTTAAACCAGCCGTCGTCGGTGAAGACTTCCCGGGTTGCCAGGGGGTTATTGTAATATCCCATCATGACCTGGGGCGACTTGATGAGGATTTCGCCGTCATCGGCGATTCTGCATTGGGTCAGGGGAAGGGCCGGTCCCACGGTTCCGGGCTTCAGCGGTGATATATGCGTGTGGGTGTGGCAGTGTGTGACCGGGGCCGTTTCCGTCAGGCCATAGCCTGTCAGGATATAAACCTGCATGGCCGTAAAGAAGGTGTGTATCTCTTCAGAGAAAGGAGCGCCGCCGGTTCCCATGCAAATCATTCGGTCCATGCCCAGGGCGTCGCGCAGCTTGGAAAGAACCAGTTTATAGGCCAGGGCGTATTGCCTGCCCAGGAGCCCCGGTATGGGACGGTTTTCCGCCAGGTACGGCGCGGCCTTTTTACCGGTTTTTACGGCCCAGCCGAAGAGAGCCTTCTTAACTGCCGGTGCGCCGGCTACCTTGGCCTGTATGCCTTCATACATTTTTTCCGGGAGCCGGGGTACGGATATCATGCACGTGGGACGGATCTCCACCAGATCCTGTATGAGGAATTCCGGTCCGCGTGAAAAGGCTATCTCGCCACCGCAGTAGAGAAGAAGATTGTACCCGATGCTCCGTTCCAGCGCATGGGAGAGGGGGAGAATTGACAGGGCAATATCAAACGTGGGATGCGGCTGGTGGCGCACGAAATGCAGTACCTGGGATACCATGTTCTTTGCCGAGAGCATGACTCCCTTGGGGTCTCCCGTGGTGCCTGAAGTGTACATAATGGTCATGACATCTTCGGGATTGATGTTACGGATGCGCTTGTCTATTTCCTTCTCGTTGTTTTTCTTCCTGCCCATGTCAAGGGCGTCTTTCAGGGTTATTACTTTTGAATCATTATATTTCCCATCATTGAAGACGATTATTTTTTTCAGCTTGGACAGCTTGTTTTTTATTTTCAGCAGGTTCTCCACCTGGAAGGAACCGGAGCAGAAGCACATGCGGGAATCGGAATCATTGATAATGTGGGCCGCTTCACCGCTGGAGTTAGTGGGATATATGGTCACATCGGCACCGCCCGCGGAAAGTACGGCCAGGTCTGCCATGATCCATTCGGGCCGGTTTTCCGAGTAGATGGCAACTTTATCACCGGGTTTAATGCCGTTTTGAATGAGATATGAGGTAAGGGCATCGGCCCGTTCTTTGACCTCGCGCCATGTGATATCATTCCATTTATCCTTATTGCGAAAGCGCAGAAAAGTACTGTCGGCCAGAACATCGGCACGGTTTCTGAAGATGCCGGGGATTGATGTTTCGGGATAGAAGCTGGGAAATTGCATGATATACCTCCTCAGACTTGACATTATGTTTGTTTATGTCAATATTCCTTATCCTGCTGTTTAATTGTCAATCTAAAAATGACAAAATATTGCATCAAAATATAATAAAAATAATATAAACATATATATTAAATGTATATAATAAATTCGCTTATATTGATGATTTCCCTGGGTAGAAATAAGCAGGAATGCCGCTATCAGGTCCTCTTGAGCGCGATTCACCTGGCACGGGATAACTCTGACACTGTAATAAAATGCCAATAAAATCGGAGACAAGCAAATCATTTCCGGAGGAATAAACATGAAGGCGACGGGAATCTTCCCGGCGGATCAGTTCAAAGGTTCCCTGTCTGCCTCGTGCTCGAAGTTGCCTTCCGGAACGTCCAGCGTGCCGTCGATGAATTTCTCCAGGTGGGGATAATATATTTTACTCTCGTTTATCATCTTTTCCAGGGGGAAGTCGGGGAAAGAACCGTAATCGTAAACGTATTCCATGTGCTTCTGTCCCTTCATATCCAGGGGATGGAAGATGGAATCGTGGATGCCGTCGAATTCCAGGGGGCAGGTGCCGAATTTTTCGCACAGGGACAGGTTGAAGGCCGGTGTGGCTTTGACCCACCTGCCGTTGATGTACAGCTCGGTATAGCCATGGAAAACGAAAAGATCGGTTCTCAGGATGTCCCGCAGGTTTTTTGTGGAGAGGTGGTTTATAACATTGGCGAATCCCAGGCGGGACGGTATCCCCGCTGAGCGGGCCGCGGCAGCCAGGAGAATGGCCTTCTGGATGCAAAACCCTTCACCCTTTTCCAGGACATAGGATGCGCGGTAGTATTGCTTTTCGAAGCGCATCATGTAGGGGTTGTATTTGAATCCGTCACGAACGGCGTAGTACAGTTTTACGGCCCTTGCTGTTTCGTCTTTTTCAGTGCCCATGCTTTTTTGTGCGAAGGCAGTCACGGCAGGGTCTGTGGATTCAATGTAATAGGTTGATTTTAGATAGTCTTCCATCGTACTGCATCCCTCGTAACCTTATTTGAAGAAAAGAGGTGCTGACCCCGATTTTCCAGGGAACATTCATTTCATTATGTTCCCCATGGGGCCGTTATTTGTCAAGGATGAATCGATGAGGGGAGCCGAAAAGGTTCTCAGGCGCGTCTCGCGATAATAAAAACCCTGATGCTGCCGGTAAAAAATCAATCAGAATCCGCTCTTTAAATAGGGGTTTCATATGGATGAATGGGAAAAAATAATTGACAGAAAAGACATTGTGTCTAATTGTGAAAACTGACATGTCAGTATTGAATGCCGGTTTCTGACACTACAACATTCCGGATATTACAACAAGGCGGAGTATCCTATGAATACCCTTCCCGAGCACAATGCGCTGTCGGACAAAAAACTTGAGCGAAGTGTAAAATATTTCTTCTGGCTCTTCAATATCCGCACCGAAGGCCTCAGCTTCTTCGTGGTGGTTCCCTTCGTGCTGCTCTATGTGTGGATAAATATCCAGTTTACTCCGGAGCAGCTCACCATATTTGCCAGGATATGGCCCCCGGCCTTTATCTTTGGTATCGCCTTCGTCCTGATCAATAACTGGATAGTATTGAGACCTGTTCTGATTTATTTCAGGAAACTGAGGCATGGTGTTGAATATTCGCGCGATGAATACAGGGCGGCAAGGAAACGTTTCCTCAGGCTTCCCTATATCCATGCCATCGGGGCATTTTTCCGGTGGATAGTGCTCCTGGGGAACGCCATAACGGCCATGATGATCGTGGGCGGGCCGGAAATACCACAGACCGTGAACATGTGGACCGGTGCCGGTATCTGTGCGGTCCTGGGACTTTTTTCCTATTTTTCCATAACAGAGGTCCAGGTCCAGGACATGCTGAACAGTGGATTGTTCGCCCGCCTGTCAGCCACGGCATATCAGCCCCGTTTCAACCTGCAGCCCCGGCTGACGCTTATGGCCCTGGGCGCGTCGCTTTTACCGACGGCCGTCGTGTTTGCTTTCTTTTATATAACTGTTGAAACACATAATCTGGGCAGCCTTGCCATGTATCTGAAAATAATGGTTCTCATCCTTCTGGGAATTTTGGTCGGGACACTCAGCCCCTATTTCCTGAGTAAGACCATCAGGGGCAAGGTCCGCACAGTGAGGAAATTCCTCGACGAAATCGGCGCCGGAAACCTCGATGCCCGGCCCGACAATGTGGTCATAGAGGATGAGATCAGCCAGATAAACCGCTCCGTTGATGACATGCGTGAAAAGCTCAAGAAAACCACCGATGATCTCCGCGGTCTGAACCTGACCCTCGAACAGAAAGTGGAGGAACGCACGGAAGAGCTGCAGGCCACCATGGAAGAACTGGAGGCCATGAATGAAAACCTCACGGCCCTCAATGAAGAGCTCGAGGAGGCCTACATCAGGCACCGGAAGGACCTTAAAATGGCAGCCAATGTGCAGAGCGCTTTCATGCCTGAAGAGGCACCGCAGAGCGCCGAATATGATATCGCTTTTCTGTCCCGCCCCATGGAGATCGTTTCAGGCGACTTTTATGATTTTTATCTTGATGACAGGAACAGACTTCGGGGCATCGGCCTTTTCGACGTATCGGGTCACGGCATATCGTCAGGCCTTCTTACTATCATAGCCAAGTCAATAATACAGAAAAATTTTTACCGGTTCCACGAGGAAAAAATGAATGATGCTCTCAAAAAAATCAACGGGGAGCTCATACATGAAATAGGTCAGTCCGACAAATATCTCACGGGGATACTGCTCCGCTTCCGGGAAGACGTCATTGAGTACTGCAACTGCGGCCATCCCGATGCTTTTTTCAGGGTCTCCGGCAAGGACAGGGTGGGCCGAATCGTTAATCGTGAAGGGGAGAGTATCAGGGGCATGTTTCTCGGCATTGCCGAAATGGATGATTCCTTTGAGGTGCTTTCTCTGAGGCTGCAGAAGGGCGATTGTCTTTTCCTTTTCTCCGATTGCCTGCTCGAATCAGCAAACGCAGCCGGAGATACCTATAGCGAAGATACTATAAAGGCTTCCCTCAAGGCGGCGCCGAGAAATTCGGCGAAGGATATCATGGGTCACCTCATCGCCGATTTCGACGCCTTTATCGGCCGCGGCAGACCGCCCCAGGATGATCTTACAGCCATGGTGATTATGAAGAAATAGGGAAGTGGCGTGTTGGTTCGGTCTAATTCGTCGGTGAATCATGGAGCGGTACGCGGGGATTGTTTTCCATGAAGTACTGCATGGACCATGTATTGTTGAACAGAAGCACGGGCCTTCCCCTGTCATCAGTGCCTTCAGCACTGTTATAGGGGAGCTGGAGGTCCGCGGTATCAGTTGCATCGGCATCGCCTATCCATCGCATGACGGTCCATTGCTTCATCTCCAGGTTGGAATCGACGCCGTATTCATCCTTTAACCGGTACTGCAGAACATCAAACTGCAATGGGCCGACAGCTCCCAGCAGGGGGATATTGCCGGCATGGGACTTGAGGAAAAAGGACTGGACAATGTCCTCGGCAAGAAGATGTTCGATTCCTTTTCGGAAGGATTTATAGCTCGAGGACGATACGTTCCTGATGTAGGCGAAACACTCGGGCGCGAAGCGGGGAATTTCATTGAAAGTAATTTCCGGGTCGGAACTGAGAGTATCGCCTATGCGGAAATCGGCATTGGTCACGAAACCGATAATATCGCCTGCGAAGGCCTCGTTTGCCGTTTCCCGTTCCCGTCCAAAAACGTTATGGGAATTTGATATCCGCACTTCTTTGTTGTTTCGCGTATTGTAAACCGTCATGTCCCGGAAAAACCTTCCGGAACATATCCTGGCGAAAACCATCCTGTCCCTGTGCTGGGGGTTCATGTTTGTCTGGATCTTGAAGACAAAGGCGGAAAAAGCCGGACCATCCAGGGGGATGATCTCGTTTCCGGCCTTCCGGGGAAGGGGCTCGTTTGAATATTCCAGGAATCCTTTCAGGAGCATCTCCACGCCGAAATTGTTGGCGGCGCTGCCGAAAAAAACGGGCGTGGTTTTCCCCGCATGCACTTCATTTATTTCAAGGGCCTTTTGGGCGCCGTCGAGCATTTCGAGCTCTTCCATTATTTCATTATATGATGATTCGCTGAGAATGCCTTTGACGAAGGGGTCCGTGATGTCATGAACGGAGACGGGGGCCTTGTATGCTCCACCGGGGACTTTTTCGAATAGATGGACTTCCCGGGTGATTCGGTCATACACTCCCTTGAAAAAGGCGCCGTTTTCAAGGGGCCAGCATACGGGGCAGGCATGCATGCCCAGAACCTTCTCAATCTGGTCCAGCAGTTCAAGAGGCGGGAGGGCGGGGCGGTCCAGTTTGTTGATGAAGGTGAATATGGGGATGCCGCGCTTTTTGCAGATCTCGAAAAGCTTGAGAGTCTGACTTTCAATTCCCTTACCGGCGTCGATGACCATGACTACGGCATCAACGGCCATGAGGACCCGGTATGTATCTTCGGAGAAATCCTTGTGGCCCGGCGTGTCCAGGAGATTGATCCGGAAACCGTTATAGTCGAACTGAAGGACCGTGGAGGATATGGATATTCCTCTCTTCTTTTCCAGTTCCATCCAGTCTGAGGATGTTTCCCGCTGTTTTTTCCGCGCCGTTACCGAACCGGCCAGCTCGATTGCTCCTCCATAGAGAAGCAGCTTTTCGGTCAAAGTGGTTTTTCCCGCGTCGGGGTGTGAGATGATGGCGAAGGTACGCCTTCTTTTTATTTCGATTTGCATGGGATCGTTCATATGATTGTTTTCTTCCGCCTCTGTGACATGGTAATTTCCACTGAAAATTGTCAAGAAATATTATATGTGATCGCTTATGATAAGGAAAGTATGGTTATTGTCATGGCCGGCTGCAGATCCATCGGGGACAGAGTGATGGTCGGTGTAATGGTGAAAAAACGAGAAAGGGATGGATTGTGCCGTTGAGCAGGGGTCACCGGTATTTCATATTGCGGCGCCGCAGGATGATACCTGAATACCGGTGACCGTTGCCGATGAGTTCAGGAATATAGCGCTTCTATCTCTTTTTCAAATTTTTGTTCCACGACCTTGCGTTTGACTTTCAATGTCGGTGTCAGGTCTCCCCACTGTTCAAGGAGTTTTCGGTTTAATATGTGAAATTTTTTAATGCGTTCATATTCCTCCAGTTCCTGGTTGGCTTTCCGGATATCCTCGTCGATCATGAGAATGAGTTTTTCATTCCCGATAAAATCATCACCCGCCTTGATGCAAACGGGAATTGTTCCCTCGTCGGAGAATTCCAGTGAATCCTTATTATACTGAATTCCGTTTTCATCGAAGTATTTAATGAAGGCGTCAAAATTGGGAACAACCAGCGCCGAAACGAATTTCCTGTCGTCTCCCACAGGCAGGACCATGTCGATGTACGGGCTGAGGGAAAACATGCTCTCTATCCTCGCTGAAGGAACATTTTTCCCCGTATCGAGCACCATGATACCTTTTTTACGGTCAATTATTTTGATGTAACCGTCGGCCACCTCCTGGACGATATCACCGGTTTTAAAGTAACCATCCTCGGTGAAGGCCTCGGCGGTGTCTATGGGCTTATTCCAGTAGCCGGAAAAGAGATTGTCACCGCGCACTTGCCATTCGCCGTCCCCGGCGATCCTGCCCGTTACGCCCGAAGAGGCAGGTCCCACAGAGCCAGGCAGAATCTTTCCGGCCCTGTTGAGATTGATGGTGTTCCAGGTCTCTGTAAGACCGTATCCCTCGAGGATTGTGAATCCCATGGCCATAAAAACTTTACAAAGGTCAGCCGGGAGGCTCCCGGCCGCTGAAAAAGCGCCGCGCATTCTGCCGCCGAAACGGTCCCTGACCTTTTTAAAAACCAGCTTGTCGAAGATCCGGTATCTGAACCCGAGCCAGAAACCGGTTCCTTTACTCAGGTCGGTGAATTCATCCATGGCAATAAAACCGTTTGCGTCACTCTGTTTTTCCACTACTTTTATGCCGGTCTTCATGGCGCTGTTGAAGATAATCCGGCTGAGGGGGTTTTTTGAGGCCAGGTCCTTCATGGCCATGTAGACGCGTTCGTATATGCGGGGCACCGACATGAATATATGAGGTCTGAAGAGCTGCAGGTCCGACACGATGTCTTTCGGTGTGGTATAGGCGATGTTCACACCCGCCATCATGGCGCAGCCGTGTCCGCATTCCCGTTCATAGGTATGAGACAGGGGAAGAAAAGAGAGCAGGACGTCTCCGGGGCGATAGTTGGGTGCGTCCCTGAGATCGCGGCATATGGCCGCGTTAAAGCTTCGGTGTGTATGCACTGCACCTTTGGGTACACCTGTGGTGCCTGAGGTGTAAACGATGGTCATGTAGTCAAGAATGTTAACGGACCGCCATCTTCTTTCCACGGCTTCCCGGTCCCGCGCCATGAACAGAATGCCGTTATTTCTCAGGTCACCGAGACTGATGATGCGGGGGTCCGAAGATGTAAATGATTCATTTAATATCACGACCTTTTCCAGTTTTGGCATCCTGTCCCACGACGAGAGGACCTTGGCCAGGTTTTCCTCCTGGAGATAGATGATTTTTGATCCTGAGTCGTTGATTATATAACACATTTCAGTTTCTGAAAGGGAAGGGTAGATGCACACGGTTATGCCGCCTGATGTCAGGATGGAATAATCGGCCCGTACCCATTCGGGACAGGTGTGGCACATAAGCGCGATGCGGTCTCCTTTTTCACACCCGGCTTCAAGAAGCCCGGCCGCCAGCTCTTTCATAATTCCCCATCCTTCGGCATAGGTGATTGATTCGGTTTTGCCGGGGCCGGTCTTCCATGTCTGGAATTTCCAGTGTCCGAATTTAATGGCGTTCCTGTTCATCATGGCAGGAGCGGTCAGCTGTTCAATATACAGTTTGTCCTGAAGTTCGCTCATGGCTTTTCTCCCTTTGTGTATTTATTTTTTTACTGCACCACGTTCATCGCATGCCCGGAGTGTCCGCATCAAATCGGAAGTTCAGCAGCATGAACCCCAGGGTTTTCAGTAACTCTTCGTCGGCCAGAATTTCGTCCAGAAGAAGCTGCTGCATGCACAGTCCATCCACGGCGGCAAGGAAGAGCGCCGCGTATGTCTTTGTCAGGGGGCACGGCTCAACGTCATGTATGGTTGAAATCACCTTTTCTACATTTTGTATCCATTCGCTGTATTTTGATCGATATTTTTTCATAAGTCCATCATTCCCCCTCAGCGCCTCTCCCTGCAGGTGGACATTTATACTGTTCTTTTCAATGTTTTTGATTCTTTCCATGGTCGCCGAGATGATGTCGCTGATCACTTTAATATGGTCACAGGATTCTTTGTTAAGACGATCGACCATTTTCATGGATTCCACGTTGTCCTGTTCCATGATGTCATAGAGGATGTCGTCCTTGCTCCGGTAATAATAGTACAGGGAGCCCTTGCTCATGCCTGCCGCTTCGGCAATGACTTGGAGTGTAGAGTTCTGAATGCCCTGTCGGGCCACTATGTTTCGAGCGGCTTTCAGGATTTTTATTCTGTTGAGATTATACTTTTTATTCATATATCTTTCCGATTTGTACGAGCAAAAGTCGGCCAGCCGACCAAATTCATGTTGAAGTAATTGTTATTTTTGTCAAATCTTAATTAATGAAAAGCTCGATTTGATCTCTGGAAATACGGAACGCAGGTTTCTACTCTCGATAGCACATTTCAATCATAGTGCTGCCATGTTACCGCGATGTTAATTTTGCGGGAACCCCGGCAAAATATCTTGACCGTGGTTTGCTTAAAAAAGGATAAATCAGTCACATTAATGACCAGAAAATGAAAAGAATTCAGGAATAAAAGGAGCAGGGGATAAAAATATGTGCGGAATAGTTGGTGTATTTAACCTGAAAATGTCGGCCGGGGAACTGAGGCCGCGGGTCCTGGACATGTCGAAAAAACTTAGGCACCGGGGCCCTGACTGGTCCGGCATATTCGCCTGCGACCGGGCCATCCTGGCTCACGAAAGGCTTTCCATCGTAGACCCCCAGTCGGGAGGGCAGCCCCTGTCCAGTCCCGACGGCAGCATCATGCTGGCCGTCAACGGTGAAATATACAACCACCAGTCCCTGCGAGAACGCTTCAAGGGCACCTATGAGTTCCGCACCAATTCGGACTGTGAGGTTATCATCCCCCTTTACCTGGAGAAGGGATCTGATTTTATCGAAGACCTGAACGGGATCTTCGCCTTCGCCCTTTATGACAGGAACAGGGACCAGTACCTCATCGCCAGGGACCACATGGGTATCATCCCGCTGTACAAGGGATGGGACGTGTTGGGCAACTTCTTTGTTTCATCGGAGTTGAAGGCGCTCGAGGGAGTGTGCAGCCGGATAGAGGAGTTCCTGCCGGGGCATTCCCTGTGGAGCGGCGACGGAGAAATGAAGCGATGGTACGGGCGCGACTGGAATGACTATGACGCCGTTGCCCGAAATGAAACATCGATTGATGATTTGCGCAGGGCCCTGGAGGACGCCGTACACCGTCAGCTCATGTCCGATGTTCCCTACGGTGTGCTCCTTTCGGGCGGCCTCGATTCCTCGATAATATCGGCCGTGGCAAAGAGGTTTGCCGCGAAGCGCGTCGAGTCGGGTGACACCCAGGAGGCATGGTGGCCCCAGCTGCACTCCTTTGCCGTGGGCCTGAAGGGATCACCGGACCTGGAAGCGGCACGTAAAGTTGCAGCGCACATCAATTCGGTTCACCATGAGATATATTTCACCATACAGGAAGGTCTCGACGCCCTGCGCGATGTCATATACCATATCGAGACATACGACGTCACCACAGTCAGGGCATCGACCCCCATGTACCTCATGGCCCGGGTCATCAAATCAATGGGAGTGAAGATGGTTCTTTCAGGCGAGGGGGCCGATGAGGTCTTCGGCGGGTATCTCTATTTTCACAAAGCGCCCAATGCCCGGGCCTTCCACGAGGAGACGGTGCGCAAACTGGGCAAGCTCCATCTCTATGACTGCCTGCGCGCCAACAAGTCCCTTGCCGCCTGGGGCGTTGAGGGGCGTGTTCCCTTTCTCGACAAGGAGTTCCTGGACGTGGCCATGAGGCTGAATCCCGAAGACAAGATGGCAAAGGACGGTAAAATGGAGAAGTGGGTTCTCCGGAAAGCCTTCGAGGATTACCTGCCGGAGAGTGTGGCCTGGCGGCAGAAGGAGCAGTTCTCCGACGGTGTGGGTTACAGCTGGATCGATACGCTGAAGGAGATGACTTCCGGGGCCGTGACGGACGAGCAGATGGCAAACGCGAAGTACCGGTTTCCCCTCCAGACGCCCATGACCAAGGAGGAATACTATTACCGCAGCATTTACACTGAGCATTTTCCCTCTGACTCGGCCGCCCTGTGCGTGCCTTCGGTTCCCTCCGTGGCATGCAGCACGCCCGAGGCCCTGGCCTGGGACGAGGAGCTGAAAAAGAACATAGATCCCTCGGGGCGTGCCGTTAAAATGGTGCACAAGGAGGCTTACTGAAAAGCCGTCCCCCGCGACGGCATGTTTTTCCGTAAAGCACTTCACTCCTGATAGTGGAGTGCCGTAGAATATATTAATCTTGACTATTCATTTCCTTTGTCATAGTTTTGACGCGTACTGCAGCTCTCTCAATACAGATGCCTGTTGTGTCAATGGGTGTGATGAATCCCACGCTGTATGGTATAAGGGGATGTGAAATGTTCGGCAAGAATTATTATATCACCAGGTTCGATTTTGAAAGGATACAGAATATTCTGGACACGCTGAAGCCCGATGAATATACTCATTCCGTGAGAAAATTGAAGGAAAAGTTCAAAAAGTCCAAACTGGTCAACCCGGAAGATATAAAACCGAACATAATCACCATGAATAGCCAGTTCGTTCTCCGCAACCTGGGTAATGGGATCAAATATAATTATTCACTGGTGTTTCCCCACGAAGCCGATTACCTGCGTAATAAAGTATCCGTCCTCGATTCCATCGGTGCCGAAATACTGTCCCTGGAAGTAGGGGCCGTGGTCCATTCTTCGGAAAGCGGTGATGTCTATTATCTGATAGAACATATTATCTACCAGCCCGAAGCCGCCGGCGATTATCACCTGTAATTATGCCGCGATATGTCTCGATATGCCACGTAGAGACGCGAGGCATCGTGTCTCTACGTGTTTTACGCATGTATCCTTTTCAGCAATGCCGTAATGTAAATGTACCTATTCAATTTTAATCCAGGTCGCCCCGGTGCCAACATTGTTGCTGCCGTACTCGATCCACATATATCCTTCTTCCCCCCAGCCTTCACTCCAGGAATTTTTTATCAGGAAGGCCTTCCGGTCGTCGTCCCATCCTACGATGACGATGACATGATTCACGTCACTGAGGTTTTTAAGCGTCGGGTGTTCGTCATAGACGCCGCTTTTATAGGCCTTGAAAAGGTCCGTGGCCTTCACATATCCGCCCAGGGGGCCGAATTTGCAGAGTAGTTCTTTTATAGTGGTAATGTTCGTTCCGGCGTTGACAAAGCCGAATTTTTTTACCTTGTAAGGGAATTTTTCACTGATCCTTTCGCAGGGCATCTCTTTCCCCTCATAGGGAAGCATGGCCTCGGGAACCGCCGATTCCTTCTGCAGGGCCTGGAATACGCTGTAGTCGCTGCCGCCGCCGCAGGAGCCGCAGTCTCTTTGCGGGGTACGAAGGCAGTCCACGACATGTTGTTCGGAGATGTCGAGCTCGGTCCCGTGTTTAATTTTATAAACCGCCTCATATACGCCCGCTGATCCGAAGGCCCAGCAGCTACCGCATGCCTCTTGAAATTTAACGGGGGTCATCATGCCTGCATCGCGCCAGTTAAAGGCTCTCATGGATGGGTCACGTTTAATGGAGTCGGGCAGATTGGACGGTTCCTTTTTCCAGACATCGTCAGGTGAATAGGGTTTTATGTCAAAGAATCCCGTGATATCCTTAATCGCCCTGGTGATGACCGACGTGTCGCCGATTTTAAACCGGGCGCCTTTCTTCATTGTTTTCTGCAGTCTTTGCAATTCCTTCTGCGCCAGCGCAGCGGTTTCCCGGGACCTTTTGCCGATCATTTCCAGGGTCGTTTTTCTTTCGTCCGTTTTCGCGATGATAATAAACTCCCAGTAGGAATTGTCATTGGGAGTGGAAACGGTTATGAGCTCCGCCCCGTTTTTCGACGCCTTGCCTTTCGCTGTTATGTAATTGTCATTGAGCCTGCACTGGATTAAAAACCTGTTTTTGCCCTTGTTGATTATTCTCCAGTGGTACGAATAATGCTCGTAGAGCACCTGATGATAGTTCAGTTCGACACGATTATCTATATCCCGGGCATAATATCCCGTGGCGCTCCTGATTAAATAATATCCCTTGTCCCTGGCCAGGCCGGTGAACTGCTCCAGGGGATAGAACCTGTAGCGGTGGTCTCTCTCCGGCCAGCGCTGGAACTTGTACTCCAGTTCCCAGAGGATGAGGGGCTTTCCCGGGCCTTCGACCTCTTTGCCTTTTCCGCGAACATCCCAGAAATTCCCCATGTCATTCTTGTCTTTTTTAAAGGGGGTCCGTATAGCGACCCACCGTTCCGTCGACGGTACGTCATGTTTGGCCCAGCCATATATATAGCGGTCCCAGCCGCCCGCAACTTCAATCGTCTCTTTCAGTTCGATTAGAATATTTTTTCCGTATCCCCGTGAAATCAGGGCTGTTGATATAACAGCGCAGGCTGTTGTCAATGTAAGAAAGTAAAAGAGCTTTTTCATCAAATCCTCCGTGCCATGTCATGCGTGTTTGTTATTATTATTATTATTATTATAAACGATCAGCCATGCATTGAAAACAAGAAAAAAATATTTTTTATTCCAGCGGGGATATGCCGCAGGAATTGGAACTTATGGCGGGAAGGATCTATTGCTGCTGTCATTGTTTTACAAAATTAATGTTAATTACCATTATTTCTGAAATGCCCGCTGTCCGGACAGGGGGGCCCCAGCCCTGAATTCCGCTTGTCACGAATAGATGTGTATTGCCGGTCTTTTTGTAGCCCCAGCTCAGCGTGTTGAGATATCTGACAATAAAATTCAATGGAAATAATTGTCCATTATGGGTATGACCGGAGAGTTGTACATCAATGGTCATATCATCGGCATCTTCACTGTTCAAAGGACGATGATCAAGGACCAGGACCGGCAGTATGGCAGGGGCGTCCTTCAAAATATCCTTAATTTTTTTTCTTTTATCGGAATTACGGTCATTTCTACCAACCAGGTAAAAAGAATCAGCTATGGTACGGTACTCATCCCGAAGAAGGGTGATATTCGCTTTCTTTAGAAAATCAAAACTCCGCATTGGGCCGTGTGATTCATGATTCCCCGGTGAGGCGTAGACCCCGTACCTTGTCCTGATATCTTTAAAAAGCGTTTCGAAATCCGATGTATCCATATTGTTATTATCACCTTCGAGTATGTCACCGGGGATTAAGAGGATGTCGGGATTCAGCGAATTGATCGTTTTGACAAAATTTACCACGAACTGCCTGCCGGTTATATCGCGCAGATGGAGATCGGCGGCAAGCGATACTTTTATGCTCCTTATCTTTGATGATTTTGCCGGTATGTTGATGGAATATTCACTGACACGAATCGTATTATAGTTAATTGTCCCGATTATAATGAAGAGCAGCGGTATTACAGTGATGATGCCCAGCATGGCTGCGCGGTACCGGGGGCCTTCAAGTGTTTCGCGTGATATAACGTTCAGAACACGGTTTGCCAGCAATAGAATATCCTGAAGAATTACTAAGAGAACCACATACAGCAGGAAGGGCAGGCTGTAATAGCCGGGAAGCAATAGATATTTTAATGCGTCGCCATACGATGAGTGGGATAAAAGCTCGGTGATCGGAAAGGCCGCGACTACTATGCCGTATACGCATGAAACGAGTGTTTTTGTTGACGGCTTTTTTAATAATGTACGGATTCTCGTAAGAGCATAGAGATTCAATAATATAAAGATGCTAAATATGCTGAATTTGATCATCGCAGCCTCTTCGTGCCGTGTTACGCGCTGTTTTTACAGATAAATAATCCGCTATTCGCCGGAATGCTGATATTCCCCTTGCGTTCAATTATATTTTTTACAAATTCTGTCAGGGGTTCTCTTTCATCTTCATTAAAAATAATTTTATCCCGCTGAATACCGACAGTTGAATAAATGAAATTAATGAACGGTTCGGCTTCATTGATTATCAATATATTATCATACGGTTTTAAAACAATATTGTTGAAATATTTTTTTAACTGTTCCCCGCCGTCTTCTATCGAAAAGTTTTGTATAAGGTCATTGGTTGCATTTTCCTTAACGGGTTTAGCCCTGTATTCAGAAATTATTTCCTTCATCTCCTTCATGTAGTATTTACTGAATGTCGTCGCGTAGAATGTTCCGTTTTTCTTTAAAACCCTTTGTATTTCCGAAAGGGCCTTATTCCTGTCGGGAACATGATACAGCATATTATTTGCTATTATTAAATCATAGCTATGATCTTCAAAGGGAATATGCTCAATATTTATGACCTCATAGGTGATGTTCTTTATGCTGTCTCCTATGGTGTTTTTCGCATCGTGTATCATCCCCACGGAGAAGTCGGATAACGTAATTTCCCAGGTACCGGGGACCCTCTTCGCATTTAATCTCCACAGCAATCCATTCCCGCAGCCCAGTTCCAGTACTTTTAGATTGTTTTCTTTGCTGATATTGTCAAAAACCCACTGTGTCAACGGATACTTGTTCGTTCCAAATTTATAATGTAAATAAATGCGATCGTTAAATTTCGATGAGTCCTTATACTGAATATCTTTTAAGATGGACATGGTATCGCCTCAACTGGTTTTAATTTACGGTAAAGCGGACTTTCCTCCAATCCTTTTTCTTTCAAGGTTTCTTTCTATATTAGTAACTTTATTTTTGCAAGAGGATTTTCCCCTGTTTATCCGGTACGCTTTTCGGGGAACGGATAAACAGTATTTTCAATCCCGGGATATAGTTTAAGCGTGATGAATTATAGTTGACTTTCTGGAAATTTCCGTTTAATATTTTATTAAAAATAATTATAATCAATGAACTCAATACACATAGTGTTAATAACTTGAGAAGGAGTATTCTTTTCATCATTACCATCCTTTATCAAAACAATGTGAATAGACCGGCATATGAAAAAATTCGGGACATTTAAAGGCGTATTCGTTCCATCAACTGAAGCGATACTGGGAACAGTATTATTTTTATTGCTGCCGGCCCTTACCGCCGATGTCGGTTTGTTCGGCATACTCATGGTGATTTTTCTCTCACATACGGTTACCGTGGCAACGGCTTTTTCTATCGCCGATTGCGCCACGAACCTTAATAATATCGGCGGGGGCGGTATGTATGCCCTGTCAAAGAGGTCTCTGGGACTGTCTTTCGGAGGATCGATCGGCATACAGCTGTTTATAGCCCAGGCCGCATCCATCGGTTTTTATTGCATCGGTTTCGCCGAGCCATTATCACCCTTGTTTTTTCCCCACATACAACAGATGTTTCCGGAAATATTTTCGAATACTGATTCTATTCTGCTTTTCAAGCAACTTGTGGCTACGGTTGTTCTACTGCTGTTTTTTATCATAGTAATGTTTGGCGCCGATTTTACGCTTAAAATTCAGATGTTCATCCTTGTCATTCTCTTCGGCAGCATCGCCATCATATTCTTTTCACCAGTGATAAGTTCTGATTTTATCCAGGACGGCATTTTTTCTCAAACACTTCATCTGAAAGGGATGAGGCCCCTGACGGTATCACTTTTTATAATTACCTTCACCCAGTTTTTCCCGGCCGTTACGGGAATTGATGCCGGTGTCGGCATGAGCGGAGAACTGGCGGATCCCAAGAAGAGCCTTGTAAGAGGGACTTTTCTCTCAATAATTATAACCATGATCCTTTATATTATTACCGTCTTTATTTTTTCACTCATGAATCCGCAAAAAATAATTTTAGAACATAAAGACGGTCTGCCCATTGGCAATCTTTTGACCGATCTGCTGGGCTCCGGAAACATGTTCCCCTACAGTATTTTCGGGATTATCGTACTGCTGGGCATTCTGTTCGCGACCAGTTCTTCAGCCCTGAGCTGTTTCATGACCGCGCCCCGGACGGCCCAGTCGTTGAGCCGCGATAATGTACTGCCGCGCTTTCTTTCCTTTTTGTCAAAGGATTTCAGGTCATCGGGCAATGAGCCGCGATTTGCGGTAATTTTCACTTTCCTGATCGCTTTTGCGGTTATATGGATCGGCAATATTAATACCGCGGCGATGATCGTGGGTATCTGTTATCTTGTCGTCTATGGATGGGTGAACGGATCGGCTTTTCTTGAAAGGATCAGCCAGAATCCCACCTTCAGGCCCACGTCCCGGGGCCACTGGCTGATATCATTTTACGGGTACCTCGCTTCCTTAACGGCTATTTTTATTTTCAACTGGCAACTCGGACTGCTGATTATAGTTGTTCAGTTCATCATTTTCCGGTTGATCTTAAAGTACAAGGAAGAGGGCAAGCTTGAAGGCGTATGGTGGGGAGTAGTCTATTCCTTCCTGATTAAGATCATCAATGTTCTTAATGGAATAGTGCAGGGCACAAAAAACTGGCGTCCCATCGTGACGGCCATTTCAGTTAAGGGAACGGATAAAGCGCCGGAAACCCTGGAGATCATCGCGCGGTTGTTGACGCAGTATAAGGGATTTATCCATTTTCATCATATTTTAACTGAAAAGGATGAAGAGAAAGATCAGATAGATGAGGAGGCGCGCAATAATTACGGTTTAATCTTTTCCGGCGATCCGACAGAAACAATTTTAAGCATGGTACAGATGAATTTTTACGGAAACCTCTCGCCCAATACGGTTCTCCTGGGGTATTCGAAAAAAATTGACACGGTCAGGGTTATTAAAAAGATCCTCTCATTACGGAAGAATATTATTTTATTAAAAAACGGCGAAAAGTTTTCAGGGTTTTCCGAGATTGATATATGGTGGCGGGGTGAAAAAAACGGGAACCTCATGGTCCTCCTGGCATATATTATCCAATCATCGGTTGATGAAAAATTAAATGACATTACCATTCGTATAATCAGAAAACTGAGTGAGGATGAAGCGGAACATGACGCGCGCGATGAGATGATGACGCTTTTAAGCAAGGCAAGGATAAACGGCGAAGTAATAATTCTGCCCTTTACCGATGAAGATTTTTTACAAACGGTAACGAAAATTTCCGGGAAATCAAATCTCGTTTTAATGGGAATTCCCGGGAATTACACGGATAAGACCAATCGAAGTTTATTCAATCTGAACGAATTCTTTTTCAAAAAAGAAATTCATAAATACGATTCACTGCCGCCGGTTCTCTTCGTAAAGAGCGCAATAACTCACAGCCTTATTGAATGATGAGCGGATCTTATGAAGGCATTGATTTATTTTCTGCCTTTTATTGATTTAATTCTGACTTTCTGTGTGGACTTTGAAAAGCGTTTAAAGGGAATTACTTTAAAGATTCATCCGTTTCAGCAATGCAGCCATGTAACGGGATTTGACCTGCTCAGACGCGAGAATCTGTTTTACCGGTGGCAGATTAAGGATAGCGCCGAAGATTGCCGCAAGGGCGCGGTGGTTCCACATGGCCTGATTGTCGAAAATCAGATGCTGCAGTGTTCCCCGTTCAATGGCCATCATTACCGCTTTATGAACGGAATCCACGGGAGTAATGACTTTTACTTTTCTTTCGACAAGCTTAAGGGCCTCGCGGGAGCATGATCGTACGCAGATACCGCATCCGAGACAATGCCTCTCTATGAGCTTCGCTTTTTTCTTTTTTTTGTTCACCGGATCTCCGGCCGAAACCAGCGAGAGCGATTCAACGGGGCATACTTCAACGCACTTTCCGCAGCCCGTACATTTTTCTTCGACAACCGCGGGGATAAAATTAGTGGTACTGATTGAATTCAGGAAAGCGAAGCGTTTCTGCGCCTGCATGGCCTCACAGCAGCAACCGCAGCAATTACATATAAAATTGACCCTGTTCTGCTGATTCTCACCGAACTGCACAAGATTATGTTCATAGGCTTTTTCCAGCAGGGAAAACATTTCACTTTTATCGACGGCCCGGGCTGAACCATGCTTGACCAGGGAGTAGGCGCTTGAATTAAAGGTCATGCATATATCAAGAGGTGCGTCACAGGCTTTTGCGGCATGCATCATTTTGTGACGGCAGTAACAGGTGCTTATGGCCATATGCTCCGCGCTGTTGATGACTTCACTGGCGCGCTCGTAATCGAGGACCTGCAGCGTGTCATCACCGGCAATTACCTGTTCATTGACAAAGGCGCGGCCAAGCTTCGTGTCTCCCACGGTGAAGAGTTTTTTAACGAAATCCTCTTCGACGTTCATATACTGGTAATACAATTCGGCGAGCCGTTTCTGATTGCGGTCATTTCCCAGCCGCATCAGGGAAAACTCTATGAATCCGGCCATGGGAGGAGGGAGGACATACTCGGGCTCACCCGAGGTTTCAATATCGACCAGCATGGTTTTATCGCAGAGATCATTCAGGATACTCCGTGCCTCGCTGATATCGCATTTCCATAACTGTGCTGCTTTTTCTGTGTTGAAGGGTTTGATGGGAAGAAGGGAGAGCATCAGAGCTTCTTTCTCCGTCACCAGTGTCTGTAATATTCGGTACAGGGTCTCCGATTCCACAACTCCCAGGGGAAACTTATTCAGCCGTTCAACAAGGGTCTGATATCCCGATTTTGTCGTGATGTGTGACATTATTTTTCCGTGTATAGCCTCAATTGATTTTATCTTTACGGTAGAGCGGACCTTTTCCGGCTTACGCTCCAGCCACAACAGCAAATTCCGATGACCCGGCATCGAAGTCCCGGCCGGACACATCGCTGTATATCTCTTCGATAAGGAGCCCGTTTTCTTCAAATTCCCTTTTCAAAGATTGGGGCGTAAAATACTGCAGCCAGTTGTATACGATCCGGGTCTTTTCGCTTTCAATGATGGTGTATTTGTCCAGGGTTACTTTTTCGTCATTATATTTAAAGGCGTTGATGAAACAATAGTACTCACGGGGAGACCAGAAGTTGTCCATGTGATTCTGTTCATAAGCGGCCGATTCCTCCCGCCGGTTGAAATAATTCAGGGAATAGACATCGAGAAGGATCTTCCCGCCGGGCTTCAGCAGGCCCCGGAATTTCTTCAGCATGGTTTTTCTCTGATCCGGGCTCAGGGCGCAGAAGTCGCACATGATCATGATGATGAGATCGAAGCGCCTGTCGCTTTCGAACTCCAGGTAATTTCGGTGAATATACCGGGCCTTGAGATTTTTATCCGATGCCCTGTTAGCGGCATAATCGATGGATCGCTTTGAAAAATCAACGCCCGTGACGCTGATATCCATTGCGGCCAGGCGGTTGGCGTAGAGTCCCGGGCCGCAGCCCAGGTCCAGGACCCCGGACGCCGAATCCAGGCCGAAACGTCCGGCGATCCATGAAACCGACCGGTCGATGAATGCGGCATTCCGTGAAGAGACGTCAATTGATTCATTGAGATGATACTCCAGCATCTTTTTTGAGGTATGCTCATCGGCCCAGAGGTCTTCGGCGGTATAGAACTCGAAAGCTTTGGGCATGCTGTTTATTTCGGTTAATTCTTTGAACACGGGAAAACTCCTTTGCAATAATTCCTGTTGTAATGTGCAGGTTTTTCTTCATAATAATTGATGAGAACACTGAGTATGTTGCTAATATAAAAAGAGTTATTCACATATTTTGTGCAGAAAGGGATTTATAAAAGCAAGAAGTTTTTGAAATCAAAAGGCCACTATGGTGAAACCCGGCGCAGGAGCCCCTGTCCCGATGTTCAATAATTCTTGACAGAACAGCATCACAGAAATACTTCTATGGGAACAGGTACGAAACAATCATGCGGGAAATCTTTGCGACAATATGTCTTGCCGGGTCGATCCAGGCCTTTCTTTTGTGCGTTGTGCTGCTGGTGAAAAAGAACAACCGCAGGGCCAACGGTTTTCTTTCTCTTGTCATGCTTTTCCTGGCCATTGACGCCTTTGAGCTGTACCTGGGCGCACGGGGACTCATGGCAGCGCCGCGTCCCTACCAGCTGAGCGTAATTCCCTATTCATTGATCTTCGGGCCTTCCATGTTTTTATATGTTGTTTTCCTCACGGCGCGCCTGCAGGCCTTCCCGAAAAAATACCTGCTGCTCTACGGTCCCTTCGCGGCCGCTCTTGCTGTCAATATGTTTGTACTGTTTTATGGTAATACGTTTCCAGTGCCCCGGGCCGTTATATACGTTGACATGGCAATAAACGGGGGAGGGCTGATATTTGAAGCCCTGTTCTATGCCCTGTCCCTGGTACTGCTGCAGAAATATATAGGCCGCCTGAAAGACTATTTTTCCGCCATTGACGCCCTGAAGCTGTCATTTCTCCGGGTAGGCCTGATATTTCTGATCCTGGTCGTTTCTCTTATTTTCCTGTCCCTGGTCAGCGACGGCTATGTGAGGCGTCAGTATAAGCTTCCCGATGTCATTGCCGTCCTCAGCAGTGTGGGCCTGGGCTTCGGCATCGCCTTCCTGGCCATGATCCAGCCTGAGATATTCAACCGGGTGCGGCTCATGGAAAGGGCCGTGCCCCATGAAGAGACAGCGTCGGGACCCCGGTATGAAAAGCTCAGGCTCCCGGCCCCGGAAGAAGAAAGCCATGTGAGAAAACTGCGGGCCTATATGACGGAGCACAAACCCTATCTCCGGGAGGAACTGACGCTCCAGGACATGGCCGATGAGCTGTCCCTGTCAACGCACCACCTTTCCATGATACTGAATATCCACTTCAAACAGAATTTCTATAATTTTGTCAACAGCTACCGTATTGCTGATGTTAAAGAGAAACTGCTTCACCCCGATTTCAAAAACCAGAACATTCTCTCCATCGCCTACAGCGCCGGATTCAATTCAAAGTCCACGTTCAACACCATGTTCAAAAAATTCACGGGTAAAACGCCTAGGGAATACCGCGCCGACCTGTTCATGTAAAAAAACGTGCGGGTTTAGTAACCCGGGCGACGGCGGGCAATGCATTGTGTATCATTCATGAAAAAGAGAAAGACACGGAAGCGTCTTTTTCACACATTATGGAGGATAGACCATGCTGTTTCGATCAATGAAGAATCTTTTAGCGTCAAAGGATGTATGGGCACAATTACAAATCGGCGGTATCATGAAGTTCCAGGGCAGCCTGATATTTTATCATGCCGGTATTGAAACGGGATTGTTTAAAATACTGGAAAAACCCTCAACCCTTGAGGAGGTTATCCGGGAATCAAATATCAGCAATACACAGCTCCTGTCTTCGCTTTTGGATATGGGCTGCGCGCTCAAGGAGATATCGTGCAGAAAAGGGCTTTACCGCCTGAAGGGATCAATGGCGCGTGCCCTGGCGGCAAACGTTCCCCTGGCTGCGCTTGTCAGCGAAACGGTCCGGTATCACGGCGATGTGGCTCAGAACCTCGATAGCTTTCTTGCGGGGAATACGAAAGGGGACTACCTGAAAGACTTCGGCGGGGTGATCGCCGAATCATCAAGAATACTGGAGCCTATTATCAAGGCCTTCATTTATCACACCGTGAAGAAAAAAGCGCCCCTGACAATCCTGGAATTCGGCTGCGGCGCCGGGGAATACCTGAAATACTACGTGGACATAAACGGGAACAACGGCGGTATCGCCCTGGACAAAGACACGTCGGCCGCGGCCATCGCGCGACAGAAACTGCGGGAAAACAACATCGAAGCCAATTTTACCGTGGCGCAGGACAATATCATACATCCCGAAACCATACAGGGGAAAACCTTTGACGTGGTTACGTCCTTTTCAAACATCTATTATTTTTCCGACGAAGAGAGACTCCGGCTCTTCAGGGCAATTCACGCACTGCTGAACCGTAACGGCAGGTTTATGCTGGTTACGGCTTTCAAAACGTCGCACCTGTCATCGGCCTATTATGATCTTATTTTTTCAGCGACCGAGGGGCTCTATCCCCTGCCGCGGGTCAATGACATTGTGCGTGATTTAAAGAAGGCCGGGTTCTCCCGCGTGAAGGTCGTCAATCTTTTCGGGGATTATTTCAAGGGTGTTGTGGCATACCGGTAGGAGCAGTGTTTATCATTATCTCATGAAATGTATTTAAATTACCATTGAATACATTTAAATCAACGGGGCCTGTTATACCGGGTACACGGCCCCGGCAGTTATACTGCCAGATCGTCCAGGGGATGCCGGAGAACAGGTTCGGGTTTTTATATATATCACGAATCCATATGTTACGGTCGCTGAATTCATTGCCGAAATAGGCATCAATAAATTCATATGTTGCATAGAGAATTGTTTTCTTCCCGTAATAGGCATCAACTATACTTAGAAAATCCTTTATTTCTTTTTGCACGTTACTCAGGGGAGGCCTGTTCCCGCAATTACCCGTGTACTCCAGATCCAGTACCGGGGGCAGGGAATCATTGTCTTTGGGCACTGTATGTATAAAATTCTGCGCCTGTTCCGATCCCGGTTTACAAAGGGTGAAAAAATGATAAGCGCCGACGGGAAAATTCCGCTTCTTTGCCGCGTGCAAGTTCAGCGCAAATGATTTATCTTTAAAATCGCCGCCTTCAGAGGCCTTGATATAGACAAAGTGCACTGTATCTTTGGGGATTTTGTTCCAGTCGATTTTCCCCTGGTGATTGGAAATATCAATTCCCCGAAGGGGGTATTTTTCTTCAGAGGGGTATACAAACCATATGATTCCTGAATCAAGGGCCTTATATATGCCGATCGCGGTTATTGATGACAGTAAAATTATTAAACAGAATTTTTTCATAATACACTGTTTCCCCTATTTATTGATGTCCTCATTGAGCCGCTTGAAGGTCTCGTATTTATGATAGCGTTCTTCCGGTGTCAGTGGTTTCTCTTCGCGCACTTCTATCCAGCCCCTGCCACGGCACCGGGGACACCGGACCTTTTTTTTAACCGCAGACCGCGGCGGGAGGTCCCGCTCCATCTCATCCTTATATTCCTCTCCTATCTGCCCGAAAGACGGATCATCGTCTTTCACCGGTTTCTTCTTTTCGGACTCGACGATCCACCCGATAAAAAGGCAACCCAGGGCAGTGGCGCAAAAACTTTCTTCTTCTTTGTCCATCTCGTGGATGTCGTCGGCACCTCCTACACCGGAAATGATTTCGGCCCGGCCCGTGCCCTTGCAGAGGGGACAGATCTCCCATGAGCCGCCAGGGGGACGCTCCTTAACCTTCCCGGAGGAAGAACAGGTTGCCAGTGACGAAATCATGACGATGACCAGGAAGATTTTAAGAGATCGATGCATGGGATTCACTTCCGCTTTATTTTTGATATTTTTTTTAAAGGAATAGAGTGTACGCATACTTTATACTTCTGACACGGATAATGCGGGGAACATCCTGTTAAAATGATAAATGTTTAATATCAAATGATTCATCTGATATGGAACCGAATAAATCAAAGTATCCCTGAGGATAATCTTCGGTTATTACTTTTTTGATATTCTTGCCCACCCATTTTGAAATTGATATTTTTTCTTTGGCCGCGGCTTTTTCTATCTTGCTTAAAGTGTCTTTGTCTATGTATAACGATATTTGCGGCATAGGAAACCTCTTATGTGGAAGATACTAAAACATGACAAAAAGTTAAGTATATTTGCAAGTATAAATTGAGTATAATCGCTTGCAGCAGAAGACGGAACCGCATACGTGCCGTTACCGGTCGTTCGATTTTACTTCAGCGACTCCATCAGATTGAAAAAATATTTTGCTTCCTTTGTCCTGTAGAGCTGGTACCAGGCCTCTAACGTTTCATCTCTCATGGCTTTACTTTTTTTGAAAAGCTCATAGGCAAATTCCAGTGGTGCAAGTCCTGTTGCCGTAATCAAATTTTCATCAACTGCAACCGGTGCATCGATATATGATAAAATGCCTTCATATGCCGGACAGAACATTTTTAAATATTCCTTATCATTGCTGGTATGTTTTCTGTTATTCAGCAGGCCTCTTTGAGCCAGGGCGGCTGTGGCGCCGCAAATTGCCGCGATTATAACCTTTTTTTGCAACAGATCGGGCACCATGTCTAAAATTTTTTTATTCTCCTCTTCCAACCATGTATCCGCACCGGGAAGAACCAATATGTCTCCTTCTTTAAACTCAATGTCTTCAACAGATATTTCCGGTGAAATCGATATCCCGCCCATTGTCGTAATTGATTGCAGTGTATTCCCAACCATGAGCAGTTCAATTTTAGTATTTTCAGGAATAAACCGCCTGCTTTTTAACTCCGCGGTGATGAATCCAATTTCCCAATCAGCCAATGTGTTCAAAACATAGAGATAACAATTTTTGTGTCCTGTCTGTTTTTCCATGGTTCCTCCCGATGTATTTCATTTTTCCTGAGAATGACTTCCAGAGATTACTGAAAAAAATAAAGGATCTCCCCGTATATTTTGACCCAGATATATAGCAAGAATGGAATTATGGCAATAGAAAAGAATATCTTGTTGGCAGTTATGGGTTCAATCCAGGAATAATTGCAATTATAACATCGCCATTTTCTTTTTCGAAAAATTATGGGAATACATAACAATGGAATTGACAGGAGAATACGAAGCAGGCCTGCTCTTTCGGGGTAGACTTTTCTTGAATTGCACTTCGTACAGGGTTTTACGTGTATATTATCACCCTGCCGGTGAAATTTAAAATCATAATCACTTTCCTCTAAAATCCTTTTGGCCGTATCCGTTTCTCCTTCTTTCACTTGAAGTTTAATCCGCCCCAGGGCATTGGAATAAAGCGGGTTGATATCAAGTAAACTTTCATCGGCTAAAAAACAGTATATATCATTATTCTCCAGTAATGTTTTTATTATATTTGCTTCTACGGGATTATCGAAGGTTAAAATTGTTACCAGTTTGTCTTCCACAGTTCGACCTCATAATTGATTTTATAACCGCACCGCTATGGAAGGCGGTGTTCATTTCTAAAAATTGTTCGCAACGTTTCTTAGGAATCTCAATTTTTACTGTTTGAACGCGTCACTCATCACTATTTTTTTGGTTCCCTTACGCATCTCGTCCATGAGATTATACGTTTTATACGTGGAATAATCCATGCGATAGTACAGGCGCATTTCACGGTCTTTAAGATTATAAATACTTGTCCAGATCGTATTCAGCGTGTTTCCTTCATAGGTGAAATCTGTCGTATTGGCAGCCCTGGCAATGTTCATGCATACGTCATAGGAAACATCACGGGCCGATTTCAGTAGTTTTTCAGCAATGGTATACCGGGCATATCCCCCGCATCCTTCCACGTGATTTTTCCAGAGAATTTCCGGGTTTGACACGTAGAAATTCGTCATCAACTGATAGTCTTCTTCGGCGGTAATAATTATTGTATCATCCATGAATTCCACAATGGCGGAGTTTCCCGTTTCATCGGCTATGAGACAATGAAACATGCTGAGGCCCAGGGCTGTTCCGAAAATAACCGATCGTGATTTGATGACGGCTATTGCTTCTTCCACGGTGGAGCAGGTTCGCAGAATCGGCAGAAGAATATACGTAGTGAAAACCGGATTTATCAGTGATACGTTCCGTTTAATCATGGGCACAGCCGTCTGTCCGATATACAATCCCCGGTCATTCATCCCCTCATAAGGAAAGTATTTTCCATGCTGCGATGTGACCATATAGGCGTGCTGATCTTTGCGGGCTTTGGTGAATAAAACTGTTCCATCGGGTTTCCCGAACCAGTCGAAGTTCAGTGCGGTAAATACGTTGTCGTTCTTTTTTATGGAATAGAGTGTACACATGGCTTATACCCCTGGCGCGGACAACTCAACGGTTCATAATGTTGAGCCTGAAATCGTAAAGATAATTTATATTCACTTGTTTACTTTTGAATTGTAATACTTTAAAAATTTATCAGCTCCGGATTCTTTTAAGAAATTCTGGTTCTCAATGAAATTCTGACCATACTTCAGCCATCTTTTTGAAAAAGATTTAAACCGTTTACAGGGAAAGTCACTGCACTCATGGCAAAAAGTTATCCCTTTTTCTTTACAGCATATATGAAAGGTTGTGCAGCCTTCACATCTTTTACTATTTTTTTCAGCTCCCGGGCATGGCTTTGTTTCTCTCGTATACGTTGGACATCCTCCGCAGAAAACACCACAGGCGGGCACTCTTCCCCAATATGGTTTTAAATCGTTCATCAATTTACTCTTTATTGTAAATAACGGGTGTCTTGAATTTCCATTTTTTCCAGAGTTCTTCATCTTTCAGCAGACATGCCATAAAATTTGCCACGTTTATTCTGCTTGTTTTTCCCGCATCAAAAATCGGACTTCTTACCGGTGACGGATGAACCGTATATGCTGAAACGTCAGCTTCATTTATCAGCGTATCAGGTCGTACCGCAATCCATTCAATCCGAGTATTGCTTCTTCCCACGCGCTCAATTAAATAGTCCAATGCCGATTCATTATCCCGCTGCGGCGGCAATAATTTTCTTAAAATTGACATTATAATGTTCTCTTTCCCGCTTAACTTTTCATTCTGCAATTTGTTTGTGCAGCCTGTAGTGTTCATTAAAATTATTTTTACGGTTCGATTTTTATTAATGTCATTAACAGTATCAATAATCCGTATCAATGCGTCAGTAACGAGTGTATAGGGTTTTCCGAATATTCCCTTAAAAGTAATATTATGCCCCAGGCAGGATATTACGGCGTCTGCGTCACGTACATATTGTTGCAATGTATGATTATCAATGTCCAATATGCCGGCCCGTATGATTTTTATGTGCTTGCTGTCTTTTATCGGATCAAATTTTTCAATATTTCTTGCTAATGCCAGAACTTGCATTCCCTGTAATAACAGTTGAGTGACAACGTTAAAACCTGTTGCTCCATTTGCTCCCAATACGAGGACTTTCATATATGTTATCTCCTTCTGAGACACCTTTTGGCATATGGTTTTTTATATAATTTATCACTTCACTTAACGTTTCTTCGTCAGGTGCTGTTTTTTTGGGCATTTACATAAAAAGAATTAAGAATCAAGCTGCTGAAATGCTTTTCTAAATTCTAATGGTTTGGAAATTTCAGAAAATTTTTCTTTTGTTCCGCCAGTACCAACAACTGTTATAGTTCCATAACCTAAAATACGACCCAAAATACTTTGATCAACATTAACTGACTCAACTTTCGAGAGATTTAATTCAATTGTTTTTCTGCGAATTAAACCTACCTTAATTATTATTCGTTTATTTGTAATTGCAAATTCACTTGTTTTTAACTTAATTATTGGAGCAATAAACAATGTTAATAATGACTTTAAGGATATAAAAATTATCCAATGACATCTTACTTCAAAGATAACTGATTCACCATTTGCTAAATTGTTATTAACATACTTGCCCATAATCTTATATCTCCTTAAATTATAAAATGTCCGGCAATAGAAATCAATGTCCCAAGTATAATTGACATTGCAACCATTATTGGAGGAGCTTTTTTCTCATTTAGATTTCTCGACACAATTAAAATAATTGGAAGTGCTAAACAAAGTGAAACAATTCCACCTTGTAGCCACCATGCAATATTTGGTAAGTTAATGTTTAGAATAACAATTGATACAAAAAAATATTGCAGGAATGCCGAGAGAATTGCTTTTTTGTCCAATTTATTAATAATCATTGGTATGATATCAATTATACCCGCAGCAAAACCAATTACCATTGAGATCATTAATGTTTTCATTTTTCCTCCTTCGACTGTAAAATTTTCTGCCTTCTTCGTAGTCGATATTATTATCCCTGCACAATTGATTGTATGTTCAAGAGTACCTGGAGCTGTCTGTTTTGAAAAATCAATGGGTAGCATTTGTTAAAATGCATTGATAATTTATTTGTTCTACAGGCTCGTTATATGCATTAAACACGATTTGTTTTACTGTATAATTTTACTTTGAAGCAACTCAGGAAATTTGGTTTGTTTGATATATATGTATAATAAAAATAACCACAGTATCGAACACACTGCTAATGATAAAGCAATATCCTTGTAAATTATTTCTGATATTTGTTGGTTAGTGGTTACTATTTCAAGTATTCTGTCTATCGGTATATTTTGTTTTTTGTAAAGAAGATATCCAACCGTAACATAATTTGAAATAATAACCATGCTGATATTGACGCTCAACAAAATCCATGCTTTCAATTTTCCCAATTTGCCGCCAAATATCTCGTATCCTTTTATCGAAAGGTAAAACATCAATAAAGCTATGCCCGCAGCAATTCTCTCCAGATATACTGTTGCCAATAACCAGACAATCATTCCAGGGATGCTGAAAATAATTGCGCCCAGTAAACCTCTTATGTAATTCTTATCTTCATTTAAAAAATTTCTGTATTCGGTTAAAAGTTTATGCCTGAGATTCTCGGCACAGCCGCTGCAGATATGAAAATTCACATCTTTGGTGTTTAAATAATGCAGGGTATTGTCATCATTTTTTCCGCAATCAATGCAGGCCGTATTGACGGAAATGGAATTTCTTTTTAAAATGTTAACTATGGAATCCAATGCCTGCAGTATCTTTTCTTTTTTCGCCGGTAAAAACATTTCTTTTATGGTGATATAAATTGAATTGTTCTTAATATCAATTACATTGAATGAGAAATTTTTCTTTATTGCATCAAATTCATTTTTTAAAAGATCAATTTTACTTTCAGGAATTACCATATTATGAAACAGAAAAAACTTAAATCCCTGGCCGTCACCCATATTTATCAGGTAATCATTTTCTACGCCGGAAGTCATACTGTTCGATCGTAACCAGTTTTTACTTTTTGCAATCTTTTTTATGCCGGGAAATATCATTTGATTTCTCACATTATAAATTTAAAGTAAAAGTCACATCGTTTTTATCGCACCTTTGTCTCCGGATCAAACGACCGGTCTTTGAGCCGGGGAAGGTGAGCGGTTTATATTCAGAATAAAATTACGCGATATCGATATTCTCTGATTTAAAATTCTGATATATTCTCATCCGTTTCGCTGAAAATTTTAAGACGCAATAGTCGGGATCGGTAACTCCCTGCGGATAGTACATCGTATCGCCATCCTGCCAGATCATGTCTTTTGTTTTTTGGTCATTCAATACTTCCATTGTGCCGATCAGCATTACACCACGAAAGAACCGTTTGTCAAAAAAATAAATACAGGCCTTATTGTTCAGTTTATATTGGTTAACTCTCATCGATGATGTATTTGTTGTAAAATAAAATTCAGAAATACCATTCCTTTTTCTGGGCGGCAGCATGGCTTTGGTATTTGGAAAACCTGATTCATCGACCGAACTGATAAGAGATACACCGATTCCATCGATCATTTTTTCTATTGTTTCTTTTGACATTGACATTTCATGCCTCCATATAAATTATTTTCAGCATAATAAACCAAGGTATTTGAAATGTCAATTACCCACTTTTTCGGGGGTATCAATGTGTAGTTTTCAATTCTTCCTGTATATTCGATCCGATTTTTTGTAAAATTACTATGGCATCAAGCAGCTCTTTGCCTCTTTCGGTTAAGTAATATTCAACCTTGAGAGGGTAGCCTTCAAATGATATCTTATCAACAATTTTAAATTCGATTAACTCCTTTAAATGTTCCAGCAGCATTTTTTGACTTATCCCGTTAATGCTCTTTTCCAGCACCGATAATGATTTATTTTGTTTTAAATTCCATATGATTATGGGCTTCCATTTGCCTTTGATTATATCATGTGTTAATTCCAGCGGGCATGTGATATCTTTTCTTATTTTCATATTACCTTTAATTGAAGTCGTTACAGGCGTAGCCGTTCACAATGCATAACTATTCTCAATACAATCTGTCAGATGAGATACAAACCGGGCAGCTGGTGCGCCGTCAATTACATCGTGATCTATTAAAATTGTCATTTTTAAATATTCACGGATTTCAATTGAATTATTTATAACACCGGGTTTTTTGATTATTGAACCCAGGGCAAAGCATACGGGATGAATGCTGTATGGAATTATCCATCCATCTATTTTGCCAATCATTCCAATCGATGTGACAGCGGCTGTTCCCATCATTTTCTTTACTCGATACGGATTATGCAGTAATATTTTCCAAATAATTAAGCGAATATACTGCGGCAATAGTAAAAATATGTTTATGCCTTCTTTTTTGCGATTGTGTTCAATGACGTAATTATTTTCGTTTTCAATTATTTTCATTTTCGCATTTTCAATTTCACTATAAATATCATTCAGACTTTTTTTGTTTACTTCTCTTATAACAAGAGGCAAGGGAACAAGAACGCCTTCAACTTCTTTTTCAACGATTATTGACAAATCAATATCATTAAAAATGATCAATTTATTTTTTCCCTTTTTTAAAGCATGAACCTGTTTATGCTCAGTCATCGCATGACTGATGCATTTTAATATCCATGATGTAAAAGAAATGTTATCTCCGGATTCTGTTCGTTTGACTTTTATTTTTTTTCTCGCTTCAGTGACATCTACTTCAATCAACGCTTTAACGTGATGTTTCGATAATCCAATCCTGCCTACATCTGAAGTGAAAATTCTGCTCGATGGAAAAGATTGTATGGTGTAATCGATGTTTTCTTTCATGATATGATTCCTTGCAGTATTCCTGAATTATTGAGTAATGACATTGGTCATCTTTCCCCTTTTCTTTAATTCAGAAAATAAAAGCCGGAGACAATATATTCCGCAAATCAATAAGATAGTATCTTCCAGGGCATTAAAGAAAAAAGACTTTATTCCGGTCAGACCCCACAGTATCAGCAATACCAGCAGGAGTATATTTTTTCGTTTATACCCTGAATACATGACAATACTGAAACTGATCAGGGGACACGGCATTATATATACCACCATTCTGGGAAAAGAATTCCCCAATAAGAATGAAACACCCGGATAGAGAAGCACCATTATAAAAAGCACCCATTGAATTCCATTAAAAGGAGTAAATGCATCATTTCTATATTTAATACCTTCCCGGAGAAATAATGCCCCGGCTGCCATAAAAAGAGGTGCGGCAAAATAATGCTGAACCGGTTCTGTTCCATAATATAAAAAGAATACAATGCCCATATACATATTTGCTATACCTAAAATGATCTTGGGCAGCCATTGTAATTTATTTCTTACTGTTAGAATAAAGCTGAGGGCAATCAACAGCATGAAAATTAATTGTATGATCCATGTTTGCCCGTTATATACAGCGATGATGTTCCAAAATGTATCGGCGTTCATGAGGGTATCCTGCCTATTTTTTTTTACAAATAAATCTTCTTACTCGACCTATAAATAATCATTTCCTGGTGGACTGTAAACGTCCAAAACTTCACCGGGTTCAATTATTGTAAAAGGACTATTTTTTCTACAGACTCGTTTGCCGCAGTTGAGATTTATTTTATAAACTCCATCAATTCTATCGGAGCGCCATTATGTTCTATCATCGCTACCCTTATTCCCTCCTTCGGCGGATTGGGTTCTATCAATACTTTGAAATTCCAGGTCTTCAATTCGTAATTCAGGTCTTCGACAACGAAAGCTAAATGAGGTATATTTTTAATCAAATCCGGCATTTTGCAATCATCCTCAAATCTCATCCATTCAACACCGAAAGGACTTTCTGAAAAACCAGATACTGAAAATTTGAATTTTTCAAGGTAATGCTCATTCAATTTTTTTTCCTTTGTAGGAATCCCTATGTGGTGAAATTTCCAACCCCATTCCTGGATGGCCTGGGGTAAATCATATTCATCCCGACTTTTCATTAAATATCTCCTGCTCAATCGCGGCCAAGAAAAACATAGGCCATTCATGATTACTACTTAAAGCTGGTTGAAATCAATCGTATCCTCGCCGGAACGATCACCGGGGAATGCCCTGATCCTCAATTCTTATACTGTAATTTCTCTCCGCCGTCCAGAAGTCCTGATGCATTTTCCTCATGCCATCGTGTTCAATCGGTCCATGTACTAGTATACCTGAATCATCAGCAGCAGCAATGTTGTGGGCTGACATGAATTTCCCCCATCCGCGTATGGCCGCAACCTGTTCCTGCGGCAGGAAGTATGTTACTTCCCGTATCCCGGACCATATACAGGCGCCAATACACATGGGGCAGGGCTCATTTGATGATATCAGGTGCGCCTTTAACAGGATTTCAGATCCATGGTTTTCAATAGCTGACCGGATTGTCAGCATTTCCGCATGCTGCAGCGGATCACCAGTCGATCGGGATTTATTGCAGCTGGAAGAAATAACTTTTCCATCGGCAATCAATACAGCGGCAAAGGGAGGGTTGCCCGAAGCAATCGCCTCGTGTTGAAGTTGAAGAATGATTGAAATTATCTCGTCCGATACCATTTGTAAGAATCTCCTGTATATGTGTAATGTTCCCCCGAAAACCTGACAGTTTATGCACTTAGCCTGAATTCTTCAGATCATTTGAGCGACACGCTTCTACCAGGGGCGATTCCCCCTTGATGATCTTTAATACCAATTCGGCCTTACGACCTGCCGTCCATCTTTGTGTTTTCTGTTCCATGTAATACCTCTTATAATATTGCTTATTACATGTCCAGTTTTAAAGGGGAACAGTATATCGCACTGGTATAAATGTAGCGAAGCCCAAGCCGATACTCCGGCGCAGCGTTTTAGCCTTTATTGTATGCTGTTGCCCCACCTATTTCCTATTTCAAGTGAGGCATGGATATAAAGCTTGAATTATTTAGAGATAGTTATGTTTTTTTTAAATATATCTTTAACCGAAAATACCACGAATGCTAAAAGAGAAAACGACTTTAATGAGTTCAGTTCGTTGTCATAATCGAGATGTTTGCGATGCCCATGTAGGATGCCATTTCGATTTGGTGCTTTTTTCTTATCATTTGAACTTGACTTTCTTACACCTTCAGAGAATTGTGTTTTTAGCATATAAGGTTCTAGCAAAATATCTTCAAAGAAACCTCTCTGAAGTTCACCAGTTTCGAGCATATTCTCCAATACTTCTTTTGGTTTATCTCCAGCAAACAAAAATGTTTTTATTTCTTCACAAAATATCCCGTCAGCCTGAGAGATAAAAAGAGGAACCGACGCTATATAATTCTTTTCCTCATGCAACTTTATTGCAGCTCTCAGCACATGTTCCCTATTTGGGCATAATTTAATTATTTCTGCTGTAACCTCCGCCCAACAATCATTTAAGTGCAATGTCATTAGCTCATCTATATCTGTGATTTCATTACCAGGTTCAAAATAAAACGTATACCAGTTTGGAAACCACCCACTCTCGGCCATTTTTGCAACATTTTGTTTTTCTTGTTCTTGCCATCTTTTGGCTAATACTGCATACTTTTTTATAGTCTCAAATACATGTTCATTTTGTTTTACCCAAGCATTAACTGTATTTGATATTTGCGCCATTACTGGTTCATACTGTTTGCGTATTTGTTCAATTGCAAGTATTGTAGGGCGCATTGTCTCTGCTATTTGGTTAGCAAGTTCTTGATATGGCTTAATGCTTTCTCTAATTATTTTTATAAATTCGTCGTTCATATGGATTCTTTTAAATATAATATCTTTATACACTGCTTTCTAAAATATAGGGATATTTTGTTTTTTGAAGTAATTTATTCATCCATTTTCATCTGTTTATGTCTTTAATAAAGAAGATAATTCCATAATGTGGGCAATAGATTTGTTAAATTATAGTTATATTTAATCAGAAAATTACTTAAAGTTCTAACTGGCATAGATGCTAGATGTTATACAATATAACGTTTTGCTTACCCGAAGTTGCGCGGTCTTTTATGCAATTTGCCGCAGGCCAAGCGAGGTACTCCGAGCGCCGCAGGTAAGCCTTGTTATGCGATGTCTCTTTTTGTGGTAAAAATCATTATATCTTTCAGAGGAACTTTAACCACCTTTATTTTTTCAGGCGACTGTCAGGTCAATACCATCACTATTCAGGTAACTCAATAAGTTTTAATAAAAAGATATAATGTTAATTTTAGTTCCATTAATATTTATTCAACATTTTCAGATAATTTACTTACAATCCTCTGTGATGTAGTTGTACTTTTAACCATACCATTAATTTTGATGAACCCACCAGAAAATTCAGCATTTAAATATCCTGTTTTACGGAATTTTCTCTCTTGCAATATTTTTGTAATTATATTTGCTGTAACACCGGATGCTATTCCTGTTATAAATCCAACGATCACACCACCGATAAATGTCGGTGACAATTGAATATATTGTGATATATCACCCCAATTTGGATTAACGTTCGTGATAGATGTAATGGGTTGAGTATTATTACTACTTGCCATTTTAATTTACCTTGCGTACATATAATGGAATAGAAGATATTATCTCTTCATCGATAATTAGATTAACAGTATATTCGCCAAATGTTGGTATGTTAAAATTAGTTATATTTACAGCTAAATTTACCGCACTGGTCTTTTCGGGTGCTTGTTTTACTTCCATTTCTCCATCAATACCATCAATGTGAATTTTCCCATTGTCACCAGCAATAGTTATCTTTATTTTATATTTTCCCATTTTTTTACTTTCAAATCTAATTTTAGCCGCAATACCCATGATTGGATGAACAACAGGCATTTGCCTAGAGAAGATGGTGTCAAATGTTCCCAAAATTGATAATTTCCCATTATAATCTTTTACGGCATCACACATTGAAAAAATTTCTACTTTCATTAATTTCTCCTTAATTTGATTACGATTCCCAAAAACAAATGTATTGTTAATAAAAATAATATGCTATGTAATAATTGTTTAAATCTTAACACTAAAAATTCAAAAAGAAATTTCGCATAACGTTCCCGGCGTATACGACGTTTTCACCGAGTTGAGCTTGGATTGTCTAAATACAAATAAATTCATTTATATAGCCATGAAACTTTAAATAAAAGTATCTCTGAAGTATTGAGCATATTCAGGAAAAATACTAATAAATGATTCTTTATTCTTATTCCCACTTCTATCTGCTAAAGACATTTCATTTATCATTTGTTGAATTGTAGTATTTAATTTTTCTTTAAATTCTGCTTTAAATTTTTTTTTCTCTGGTTCATCTAATTGAAATCTATTTAAAGCCTCATTGAAAACACTTGTGTATCCATTTTCAAAATTAATATCAAATTCAATAGATATTTGATTTTCATTCTTTATTTCATCAAAGACAGACTTTAATAAATTTATTGGTAATAAATCTTCTAATTCTGCGCTGTCAGATCTTGATGATTTATAATAGTAGTAATTAAACATTTCTTTTTCTTTATTAGATGGATATTTTCCTTTAATGTTTTTCTCAAGTTCTTTACCAGCTCTATCATTATCCAAAATTAAAATCCATTTTGAATTCTCATTAATAACTTTTTCTTTAAAAAATGTTTTCATTGTCTCTGTTCCGTCTCCATCACGAAAAACATATCCTTCAAATTTTTTTTCAGTCTTTGTAAGACATTTTTTATAGAAGGTTTCAAATAATGTAATGTCTGCATCACCTTCGAACATTATGTTCTTAGCTGGAACTGAGAACTCTTCAAGAGAAGTACCCATTTCAGTATATAAAACCATTTCTTGGGTTAAAGCTCTTTCGGATGCATACTTTATACTTGTGACTTCATTAATCTTTTTAACAATAACTTGTCGTTCCAAGCAAAGTCTATCAATCATAAATATGGAATGTGTAGCACAAAACACTGTATTCCCTAATTCAGAGAGTTTTAGTAACTCATTTCGCATAAAACGCACACCACTTGGATGTAAATGAGTTTCTGGTTCATCAAGTACTAATATATAATTACTAATAGATTCTGAATGTGTTTCTGCTGCAATTGTAAGTAGAAAGGATATAAATGTTCTACACCCTTGTGAGCGTTGGCTCATTCCATAGAAACTACCATAACTACTTTCTGGATCATGAATATGTGCTGTAATTCTATTTGACTCTATATTTAATGCAATTTTTTGGGTATATTCTGGCCATTTATTTTTTAAATATTCATTTATACAGCGATTAATTGACCTTTTATCTCTTTCCCTTTCGCTACCATCTTTTTTCCAAAGGTCTATTTTTTTAGATAAATCATTTTCGTTTGTTATTCCTAAATCAGGTGTAAGTTTAAATATATTATATAAGGGGCGACAGTTCTCCCAAGGAGCATTATTCTTCATAAGTCGTTCAAATGTCATGTCCGATGGTACCAGAAATTGATCAGAATATATCCAGTATACTACATTTGGTATTAAATCAATTACTATCGCATTTATTATTATAGAGAGATGCTCTTTTAAAATATTTTGATCTAACTGAATATATCTATCTTTTATTTGAGTATCCTTTAAGCTTTCAATAACCATACTTTCATGATTTAATCTTTTAATCAATTGTGAGTGACTATTTAATTTATTTTCTATTTCTTCTTTATTTGGGGGAGGAGTATCCGTATTGATACTTGTTTTTAAAGTGTTTACTTTCTCTTTTAATTCGGTTATTTTACTTCGCCTTTTATCAATCTCCTCTTCGAAAACATTAATATTAAAAAAATTTTCATATTCTTTAAGGTCATCTTCTAATTCTTGTTCTAATATTTTTAAAGAAACTAGTGTAGTACTTATTTTATTTTCTGGAGAATTATTTTCTTCACTATTTGGGGGCTCAGTTTCATTCTTTGAACCATCAGCTATTGAATTTTCTTTATCAATATTTTCTTTTACGCTAAGTAATTCATTATATTTATTAATTACTTCCTCAGTAGTATTTAAAATTGTTTTATCAATAATTAAATTATGATTTGCTTGAATAGTTTCTTTATTCGCATTAAGCATTGGAAACATATATTGATGATACTCTTCTTTTAGAAAGAACAGTTCATCTTTGATTTTTAACTCTTCATCAATTAAAAAGTGATGTTTGTTATTGCTGTCGTATATGGATGTTAAAGATATTTTATTTAATTGTTTCTCTACGTCGGGAAATATGTTATTTGTTTCCAATGTAGTATTCTCTAAAAGCCATACTTCAATTTTTTGTTTTATAATACCAATTTCATTTTCACTTAACTTAAAGTGATATTTAATTTTTGTCTCTGGTGAACCAGGCATCTTCGGTCTATCACTTTCAGTAATATTAAAGTCATTGTCTAAAAGTCGAATTGAATCGAGGATGTTTGTCTTTCCTGCCTCATTGTATCCTATAAAAATTAGGAGATTGTTATCAATGTTTATCGGAGTGTTTAATATACTCCTATAAGACACTATATCAATTTTTGTAAGTACCATATTTCTCTCCAAAATTAAAATATATTCAACTCAGAAATATTATGTTGCAAATGCATTGTAATTGATATATTATATCAAACTTTTAAGTTATTTTTAGTTTCAACTGGCACGGATGCCAGTTGTTTTTATATAATATTCCTTTCCCGCAAAGGGCGGGGTAATTGCGCTTAACGTTCCCGGCACACGCGATGTTTGCCATGTCAGTATTCATTATTTTCAACTTTAAATATAGTTAAGTCTTTAAATTTATCTCCACAATAATTTGGCAAATATGGGCGTAGGGCTGAAAGCCCGGAGCCGCGTGTGCCGTGTTATATGCTTTTGCCCCGCCCCCTCTTTATTTTTCATTTAACTTAAAGTCAAGCGAAACACGATGTTGAGCTTGAATTATAATAATTAAAATATTTTATAATTATAAATCTTTTAGTAGCTTACGAATTTCTTCAGCCTTTGTAGATTTTATTTCAAGGAAAAGATTTAACGATTTCGTGTACATCTCTTTAGCATGGTTAAGATCACCTGCCATCGCATATATAATACCAAGATTACCATATTGATTGCCGATTCCCTCTTTGTTATCAACTATCTTAAAAAGAGATAATGACTTTTGAAAAAATTCTTCTGCACGTTTTAATTCACCTTGATTCATATATAAAAGTCCAAAATCATTGAATAGATCTGCAATATAAGTTTTGCGACCAATTGTTTCTTCAATAGCCAATGATTTTTCAAACATCTCTTCAGCACATTTATAGTTCTCCTGAATAAAATACAAATGACCGATATTCCTATAATCTTTTGTTATGCTATATTTTCTACCAAGGGCATCGTTAATAGCCAAAGATTTTTTGTACATCTTTTCGGCATTCACAAGATCACCGTGCGTTGTATATAGGATTCCTAGATTACCATATTCGTTAGCCATACCATCCATACTACCAAGAGTCTCATATAGGGATAATGACTCTTTATGCATTAGTTCAGCTTGTTTAAAATCTTCTTGTAACTGAAACAGAACACCGAGATTGGCATACTGGTTTGCAATACCTTTCTTGCGTTCAAGTTTTTTATTGATTGTTAATGACTTTTTGTACATTTTTTTAGCACTTTCAATATCTCCTCTCGTTTTATATAAAAGTCCCATGTTACCATATTGATCGGCCATGCCTTCTTTGTTGCCAAGTTCTTTAAAAATAGATAAAGATTTGTTATGCATTTTTTCAGCAAGATCATTATCATCTTGCATAAAATATAAGTTTCCTAAATTACCACAAATATCTGCTATGCCTATTCTACTGCCACGTTCTTCATTAATGATTAACGATTTTTTAAACGCTTCTTCAGCACGCTCTAACTCACCTTGCTCCTGATAAAGGACTCCGAGATTGCAGTATATTCCTGCTATTTCGTCTTTACGGCCAAGCTCCTCATTTATGGCTAATGACTTTTGGTACATTTTTTCAGCTTTTTTAATATAACCTTGTGCTAAATAAAGATTTCCGAGGTTGCCATATGCATTTGCCGCTTCAGGAAAATTTGTTTCAGAATTACTAATAAATAGCCATTTTTTTAAAGACTCTAACGCAGAAGTCAAATCACCAGTACGGAAAAAAAATTCATAACCAAGAGCTAAAATTCTTACATCAGTTGTTTCTGTTATTAGTTCTGCAAATTTTTGTCGAGCATATTCGATTTTCCCATCTTTAGATAATTCTGCCGCATCTTTTGCAATTTGAAATTGCATAATTTCTAATTTCAGGCGTGCTTTCTCTGCATCGTCATGAGCCTGTGCAGCTTCAAAAGCCTTTTTTTCTGCTAAGGCTTTTGCCTTATTCACCTCTTCAAGTACTCCTGATGGTAGAACGACAATGTCTCTTTGTTGATTAGTTTTAGGAAGTTCTCCTTTCACATAAGCTCTAAGGTGATGATCAATTTCTGCTACAAAACTTTCTTCATTTTCAAAATAATGATATAAGACTAAGTGTGTATCTTCTAATTGCTTTCTAAAATTTATTACTTTTTGTAATTGATAACCTGGATCAGCTTCAGATGCAGCATCAACTCTTTTAAAAAAGACAAATATCTCAGGAGTTCTTTCGTTTTTCCATCTTTCTAAAGCTCTGTAAAACTCTTCTTCTGTGTATGATGTGTATGGTGATGCGTCGGGTGCATCTTGGCCCCATCTTCTATACATCACTAAAATAAAAACGTCACATTTATCAATTTTTTCATTGATCACACCTTGATTACGCCGACCTGTTGAAGCAAGAGTATCTTCCCAACATAAAGGCACAAATTCAACATTTGCTCCATCGCCAAAGCCTACATTTAGTTGCTTAATTACATCCTTAAAACAATGACGTTCGTCAGCAAGATCATTTGGAGAGGCTATAAATACGGAGATTATCCTTTTCATATTCATAGAAATAATTTTATTATAGAATTTATAGTTTCTAACATATTATTAAAGAGCCTATAGCAATTTTGGAAATATTTATCATATAAAGTATATACTTTATACATTTATAAATGATATATTTAATAAAGTAATAACTCAATAATACAGGCAATATATTTTGAAACAGATTTCCTTATTATATATAAACTTGCCTAAAGTTACAACTGGCACGGACGCCAGTTGTCTCAGCAATTATTCCTTTCCCAGAAGGGGGCGGGGCAATTGCATATAACAACACTTATCCGCAATTCGCATTAACCGCATCATCCCCCCATAAACACCATTATTCAATTACAGGATTAAACTCTAATAAGTCAACCCCGATTTCATCCCGCGCACCCGATATTGATAAAAAGTTCCCGGGCACAAAAGCAGCACATGTTTCCTGACCACAGGCCCGTCTACAGTATCATACGTATTCCATCCCCAGATATTAAAACAATTTCCCTACTTTTGAAAAAATTCCGTCACCACCCGCCGATCCCGTAATCTCCCGGGCAGGCCGCTCCTCCGTTCTTCCTCCGTTCTTCCTCCGTTGTTCCTACCATGTTCCTGGCATGAAGCGTCTATGCTCCGACTATCATATTTCAAAGACCCGAACCCGAAATATAAAAAATGCTAACCAAAGCAAGAAACGGAAAAAAAATTTTAATTTATTTCATCCCTGCGCGTATTAATAACAACAGGCATCACGGACCCGCACAGGGTTTTAAATATATAGCTCAGTCTCGCATTCGATCTTTGAAAACTGGAATTTTACATACACACAATGACCCGGAGAAGCACACGCGGCGCGGCAGCAAGGGCAGGGGAGCCCCGGCTGTCGCGCCGCGTACCGGGACGCTCCCGATATTTTCGGAAAACCCTACATGATTTTTACGGGTATTTTTTTATGACAAAATATAAACACAAGACAGCGAAGGCATGGACGCCTTCGCTGCTGAGCTGCGGCCGAGGATGGGGCAGGATGTCCCTCCGCAGGCCGCACAGGGCAGGTTAGCTGACACGGAGAGTCTTAAGCCCCTCGCGGCGTTTGAGCGAGCGCCCTTTTTTCGCCTCTTTTTTGTGGCGTGACAAAAAAGGGGCAAAGGTGCCAGGAACCGTCCGCCGGACACCCCGGCCTCCCTACACGGCAGAGTGCCCCCTGCCGCAATCCCCGTTCCGGGAAACCGGAACACCCATGATCCGCCGGTGATCATACGCGAAGAACAGGGTCACCAGAAACCAGTCAGAGAGTACAGGGATGTACTCTCTGCTGGGCTGCGGCCGAGGATGGGACACGATGTCCCTCCGCAGGCCGCACAGGGCGGGTTATCTGATATGGAAAGACTCTTAGCCCGTCGCGGCCAGCGACCGCCGGGGAGGTCGAGGAGGGGGCGGCGAGGCCCCTTCCTCGTGATTCAGTCCCGGGCAACCGGGACATAAAAATCCCCAGCCTTGATAAAGGCTAAAAACCTCCCGGGAAGGGCAGCCCGGACACCCCGGCCTCCCCACCCGGCAGAGGGCCTCTGCCGCAAAGGTTCCTGTCCCGAACCCGCGGGACAACCCACCCCGGCAGGGAAACACCCTGACAGAGCAGCCGGCAGGCCCAACCGACCCGGAAAAAAGTACAAAAATAAACCTGATTTTAATTGCATGAATAGGCATAATGTGTAAAAAGGACACAACCTGCAGTACAAGGATGAATAAAACCGGGTAGGGGAGTATTCAGTGAATTACGAAATAATATCAGGCATGATCTTCCAGCTGATCGGCGGGTTAGCCCTCTTTCTCATCGGCATGAACAACATGTCAAACGGCATGCAGGCCGTAGCGGGTGACGGCCTCAGGAAAATAATCAGTACCGTCACCAATAACAGGTTTAGGGGACTGGCCGTGGGACTGATCGTAACGTCCATAATACAGTCCAGTTCAATCACCACGGTTTTGGTTGTAGGATTTGTCAACGCCGGGGTCATGACCCTCACGCAGTCCATCGGCGTGATCCTCGGCGCCGATATAGGCACAACCATTACGGGATGGATACTTGTACTGGACATCGGCAGATACGGACTGCCGCTTCTGGGTATCGCCGGCTTCTTCTACCTCTTTTCCTCAAAGGAAAAGGTGCGATACATAGCCCTCATGGTAATGGGGATCGGCATGGTCTTTTTCGGCCTGGAGCTCATGAAAAACGGATTCAAGCCCCTCAGGGAAATTCCTGAGTTTCTCCGTCTCTTTACGCTCTTCTCTCCGGATAATGGCGGGAGTCTGGTGCTCTGTGCCCTGGCCGGGGCCGTGGTCACCGCCATAATACAGTCATCGTCGGCATCCGTCGGTATTGCCATGGGCATGGCCGCGACAGGAGTGATCGATTTCCAGACATCGGTCGCACTCGTCCTGGGAATGAATATAGGTACGACAATCACGGCATTTCTCGCGTCACTGGGCGCGGGAGCGAACGCGAAGAGGGCGGCATATGCCCATATCCTGATAAAGGTAGTCGGGGTACTATGGGTACTGCCCCTGTTCAGCCTGTTCGTCAGACTGATCCCATGGATAATAGGCGCGGACCCGAACACGATACTGGTGGAAAACGGCGTAACGACCTATCCTGTCGTGATAAAAGGAATCGCTACGGCGCATACCGTATTCAATATTGCCAATGTAATCCTGTTTCTGCCTTTTACCCGGCTGTTGTCATCATCCCTGAAAAAAATCATATCAGACGATCCGTCGGCAACGGTCCACAGGCTGACAAAACTCGACGTGAGGCTCCTTGACAGCCCCATGCTGGTAATCGAACAGTCGCGAAAGGAAATCCTCAACATGGGAGATAAGATCAGGACAATGTTTACTGATCTCCGGGAGGTATACTCCCATCCCGAACCGGACCAGGAGATTGTAAAAAGAATATTCCAGATGGAAGATGAGCTGGATATAATGCAGAAAGAAATCGCCACCTTCCTGGTGGATACCGTGTCCCGGGAGATTTCTCACCGGAACACCATAGAGGCCCAGGCGCATCTTCGAATCGCCGATGAATATGAATCGGTGAGCGATTATATCACCAATATCCTCAAGCTGCACCTCAAGCTCAGTGACGCCGGTATTAATTTGACGGAAACGAAAAGAATCGAGATCGGCAGGCTTCACGATGATGTTGCTGCGTATTTTGAAACGATCAACACCTCCCTGTACAGAAGGCAGTCCGTTGATCTGCCGAAGGTATACAGCCAGGGCAGTGCCATAACCCATCAGTTCAAGAAACTGAGAAACAACCATCTCCAGAGACTGTCGGAAAAGAAAATGGAACCTCTGCTCAGTGTCAGTTATATCAATATGCTCAATTCCTACAGGACCATCAGGGAGTACATTCAAAACGTGGCCGAGGTAATGGCTGAAAAGAATTAACCCCCCGCTGACGCGCGCCCGTCACACGCATTTTTGACATCCTGTCAGCATGTGACACTGGCGCCTCCATGCGCGTTGTCTTTAATAAAGGGGCCTACTGCCTCAAAGCAAAATAATCTGCCGGAATAATCACCATCTGATAAGCGAGGGCACGGATGCCCGAACGCCTGGGCTGCGGCCGAGGATGGAGCAGGACGCTCCTCCGCAGGCCGCACAAGGCGGGTTATCTGATACAGAAAGACTCTTAGCCCGTCGCGGCCAGCGACCGCCGGGGAGGTCGAGGAGGGGGCGGCGAGGCCCCTTCCTCGTGCTTCAGTCCCGGGCAACCGGGACATAAAAATCCCCAGCCTTGATAAAGGCTAAAAACCTCCCGGGAAGGGTAGCCCGGACGCCCCGGAATCCCTCCCCGGCAGAGGGCCTCTGCCGCAAAGGGTCCTGTCCCGGACCCACGGGACATCCCACCCGGCAGGGAACCCCTGCCAAAAAGCCCCGCAGGGACCGAGTTACCGCTTCACCATCTTCTGAGCCATGGCATTGACCGGGTCCCAGACCGGCGAGAAGGGCGGGGCGTAGCCCAGGTCAAGATACGCCAGCTGCTCTATAGTCATACCGGCCGTGATGGCCGTGGCGATGATATTGGTCCGCAGGGCCGCGCCGTCGGTGCCTATAACCTCACCGCCGATAACCTTCCGCGAGCCTTTATCGGCCGTGAGCGTGATGTATATTTTCTGTGCCCTGGGGCAGTACCCTGCGCGGGACTTCCACACCGTGGAATCCGAGACCGCCTCGATACCCTCGCGCGCCGCGTCGTCGGCGTTGAGGCCCGTTTTGCCCACCTCGAGATCAAAGATCTTCACGAACTGCGAGCCCACGATGCCGGGGAATATTTCCGCCGAAACCCCGGCGGCCTGGAGGCCTGCCACGCGTCCCTGCTTGTTGGCCGTGGAGCCCAGGGGCATGTAGACGTCCTTTCCCGTGACCAGGTGTTTCACCGTGGCGCAGTCGCCGGCGGCGTACACGCCGGGAATCCCGGTTTCGGACTTCTCGTTAATGATTATGGCACCGCGCTCCGTCATGGCCAGGGGCGATCCTTTGAGGAATTCCGTGTTGGGAAGAACTCCCGTGGAAATGATGATAAAGTCCGCGTCAAAGGCGCCGTTGTCGGTCCGCACAGAAAGTCCCGTGCCCTTTTTATCGATACGCTCGATGGCCATACCCGTATGGACCGTGACGCCGTTCTCCTTCAGCTTTTCCGCGATACGGCCCCGGACGTCGCTGGACATGCCCATGGCCACGGATTCCAGGCGCTCCAGGATGACCGTATCAATGCCCATGGACCTGAAGGCCTCGGCCATTTCCAGTCCTATGAAGCCGCCGCCGATAATGAGTCCCCGCGATGGTTTCTTCTTTTCGACGTATTCCCTGATGGCCATGCCCTGGGCCAGGTTGCGCAGGTAGAAGATAGTATCGGCATCTCCTCCCGGAATGGGCGGCCGGAAGGCCCGGGCGCCCGTGGCAATGACCAGTTTATCATAACCGTATTCGGTGTCGCCGTCAGGTGTCCGGATGGTGACGGTCTTCGCGGTAAAATCCGTTTTTACGGCCTCGGCGTCGTTGCGGATATCGATGTTCTTTTTTTCGATAAATTCGTCCTTATCGATGGCAATAAGGCTCCGGTGGTCCGCTATCTGCCCGGAAATATAATAGGGCATGCCGCAGGCCGCGTAAGAAACATGCTTTCCCCTGTCGAAAACCCCGATGGTCATGGATTCATTGACGCGCCTGGCCTGGGAAGCGGCGCTCATGCCCGCGGCGTCGCCGCCGATGACGAGAAGATCGAAGTGTTTCATGATGTCTGTCTCCTTAACCGTGATAGGGGTATCCTATAACAGTATTCCCGCCGTGTCAAAAGTTTTACCGGTTCCGGTAAGGGGAAAGCGGCCGGTTATTCTTTAAATTGTATTGACAAATATGCAGAATATAAGTATATTGTAAATAACTAAAATAATATATTTACTATGGAGTTATCAATGTCGGTCACCATTACTGATAAGGCAAAAGAAAATCTTAACCTGGTTATGAAGGATGCCGATCTCAAGAACCCGGCCCTGCGAATACTTTTCTCGGGCTTTGGTTGAGGCGGACCCCGACTGGGGCTGGCTCTGGATGAGCTGGAAGACTCAAAAGATCACAGTTTTACAACGAATGATATCACCGTCGTTCTCGATGACAAGATAAAGAATTTTGTCGAGACCGGATCGGGCATAATCGTGGATTATCGCGAGACCCCCTACGGCAAGGGTTTTATTGTCGAAGGCGGCAGCACCTGCTGATTGAATTTACGGAGACGCGAACCCTCGCGTCTCTATAATTCTTTCCTCTCCGCTGCTTTCCGGTTTTTATTCAATGCATTTTTAGCGGCGCTTCTCTTTTTCAGGGCGGGGGAGCTTTCCTTTTTGAGCATGATATTATAATATGCCAGTTTATGCTCACGGGCCTTCAGCACATGGGAACGATACGTACTGACAAGGTCCGCGTTGCCTGCGGCCAGGTTTATTTTCTCACCGGGATCCTTTTCAATATCATACAATTCCTCAAAGCCTTCCTTCATGCGCCGGATGTATTTCCATTTCCCGTCGCGAATAGCCATGTAGTCGTCCTTCCAGTAGGTGTGCAGCAGGGCCATCTGCCCGCGGTGGGGGCCGAAGAAGGATATCCCCTCCTGTTCCGCCGGGCCCCGTATGTCCAGGATGTCCAGTATTGAAGGCATGATATCGATATGCCGCGAAATGCCCCGGTACTGATGGGCCTTTTTAATGAGCTTCCGGTTGTACACCAGGAAGGGGACATGGACATTGTCTTCGTACAGGAAAAAGGGATGGTTGTAGTTCTTCGCGTGTTCATAAAAGGCCTCACCGTGGTCGGCGAAGAGAAAGAGGAGGGTGTTTTCCATGAGACCCTCCTTTTCGAGCCGGTCCACCAGGGCGCCCAGGGCAGCGTCGGCGTAGTGCAGTGAATTGACGTAATTGAGCCAGTTCTTCGTCTTGTAATCGGCGTTAACCGGTATATCTCCTGTTATATTGAATTCCTTTCCCGGAATAGCGTAGGGATGATGGGGATTCACGGGTATGTACACCATGAAGAAGGGCGCTTCTCTTTTTTCCTTCATGAACGCCACGGAGGGCTCGATCATGGAGCGTTCATCGAGGCCCCATCCCACCTTGTAGTTGTAGGGAGGAATGTCCTTCAGGTCATTGTAATCGATGATCCTGTCGAATTTGCGGTACTTCAGGAAGCGCTTCTGGCCGGCGTAGCGCAGGTCGCCGGGATGGATGACGCAGGTCCGGTACCCCCTGTCCTTCAGGACCTGGGAAAGGCTCGTGAGACCGATATTGGAATGCTTCTGTATGATGAGATCCTTTGAGGGATGGTCATAGGCCGACGTCATGATGGAGAGCATGGCATTGGCCGACAGGGGGAAATTGGCGTAATGGTTTTTTGCCGACAGGCTGTTTTCCCGCAGCCTTCGCCACACGGGGGTCACGGCCCTGCCGTTTATGTCCAGGTCGATATATCGCGCCGCAGTCGATTCAAAGAAAAAGAGTATGATATTGTACCGGCGCCCCCGGGGGATCAGGTCTATTTCATCGTACCGGTCGCTGTTCTCAAGGGAATCGGTATTGAACCGGTAGGTGAATGGTCCTGTACTACCGGCGGTTTTATCCGCGGCAGGACCGGTCTCCGGGGCCTGTCTCTCCAGGGCGAGGTTATACAGAGGACTCATGGCGAATTCGCGCAGGGCCACGGTGCTTTTTTTTGCGTCCATGCCGGGAAAACGGTCCGCCATGCTTTTCAGGCCCTTGTCGCCGCCGGTAAAAAGGGCCAGGGCCGCGAGGACAAGGGCTGCGGCTCCGGGGAACATCATTGCGGTCCGGGCAGGAACCGTTGACGGCGTTGTATTCATGATATGGGCCATGCCCCGTTCATCATAGGTGCGGACAAAGAGGCGGTAGAACATGATGAGAAGGACCGTGAGGATAAAGAGGAAAACCCAGAAACGCAGGGACGTTTCGGAAAGGATAGAAATGAACATCTCGCCCAGGGCCGAATTGTTCTCATCGGTCCAGAAGCTTTTCTGGTATGTTGTTTCATAGACCCGGAAAAAATCCATGCCCAGAACCAGCGCCACGCACTGGACCAGGGTAAAGGCCGAGGCAAGCACAAGTCCCGTTTTCCTGAAGGGACCAGCAGCCATGAATATGAGCAGCAGTATGGCCAGGATGAGCAGCGTTGTCACGGCATCGGTGCGTCCGAAGAGAGACATATAGTCCATGAAACCCAGGGAACGGAAATCGGCATAGGATTCCCGTATCATGGTGAGGATACGGACGCGGTACAGGACCTGCATGATGATGGAAATGAGCAGGTACAGGGAAAGGGCCGGGGACCACTCACGGTAGCGCGAGGCCAGATACTCATAAATCGATAAAAATATTGTCTTCATGTCCGGTATTTACGGAACGACAGTGTATTTCAGTCAAGCAAAATACGGGGTATTTCGGTAACTGTTTATTTTTCACCTGACGAGCGGGAAGGTTTTCCTCTGCTAACCCCGGCGAAGAAATTATTTTTATTCATGCATGTTCTGTCGCCACCCCTGAGAGGGGTTGATGAACAAGCGGCTTGTTTTTATGCCGCGATCTATAGATTTAGAGCCCCCTTGAGGGGGCGGCGAACGTGCCTAATGAATCAGCATTGAGATTAATCCGCCGGGGGCACTCATTTGAAGGCATACACCACCATGGAACTGGTGGCGCAGATATCGCCCACATGGAACTTGCTGAGGAAATGATACCACGATATCCGTATCCAGGCCCGGTAGTCCTTCAGGGAATGAAAGCTTCCCCGGGACTTCCGCAGCTTCGGCAGCAGGCCGAACTCCACGGGATGAAAGACCTTCACTCGCGAGAAACCCGCTGCCAGGAGCGCCTCGGTGAGGTTTTTCTTTGTAAAATAGGAAAGATGCCCGGGAAGATAATAATTGTAGTCCTGGCCATGGTATTTGGCCTGGAGGCCCGCCATGTTGGCCGTTTGTATGACCAGGATTCCTCCCGGCTGCAGAAGCCGGAAGCACTCCCCTATGGCCTTCACCGGGTCCTTCAGGTGTTCTATAAGTTCGATCATGGTAATGGCGGCAAAGGAGCTTTCATCAAAGGGATGATCATCGAGGGTTCCCCGGTGAACCGTGGTGCCGGGGATCGAGGCCGCATGGTCTGCCGCGTATGCCGAGAGCTCGATGCCAAAGGATGTATAGTACTGTTGCGCCGCCTCCATGAGGCCGCCGAAGGAGGCTCCTACATCGAGAAAATTACCCGAAGACACATATCGGTGCAGCATCTCGATGCGCCTGTTCCAGACATACATGGCGTATTTTTTGATATCGCGCTCGTCATGGTAGGTATAATCGGCATTGCCTTTGAAATAATCCTCGGAATAGAATTCCTCGATACTTGCGTCGCTGAACCGGGGATTCATGAATATGAAACGGCAGGTATCGCACCGGTCAACACGGAAGGGATGCCGGAACCGGGTTATTTCATGGAGAAAGCCGATTTCCCGGGAGCCGCACAGGGGGCAGGCTTCCCGGGGATGGGCGTAGATTGTTGTATTACCGTAATCATTCATGGCTCATGATTTACGGCCGATCGGAAGTGGTGTCAAGACATATACATAAGTTCTGCCATGGATTTATCAGTTATGATCAACTTCCAGTGTGTAGGAGCTAGACACGGAGTCATACTCGTCAACGACAATATAATAGTATGTGGTTGCAGCGAGAGCTTCCGTATATACTTCATCGGTGTTATCAAAATATTGGTCGCCGTTATCATAATCAATTATGTTATTAACGAGATCATCCAGAGAATTATCACCAGCGTCATAACTGCACAGCGTCCAGCCAAGGTCACTTCCCAGGTTCGTTAATGAAATCTCATAGTTTCCTGCTGTAGTTGTGAGCACCCGGTAGATCTTTGTGCCATAGGACGGGATGGTTTCATTATATTGTACTCCTAATGTTATATCCGTGTATGACATGGAATCATCATTTTCAGAGGTGAAACAACCGGTAAAAAGAAAGACAGATGTACTGAGAATAATAAAGAATGCTATAAGAAAATACTTTTTCATTTGTTCCTCCTGAAATTAGTAAAATTGTAGAAGATATATATTTATTACTGTATTTGTCAAGTAAATAACACTAGAAAAGCGCATTGTTGTTATGTCAATAGTTTTGGTCATTACGCCGGGAAAAGTAGTTTTCTCAAAAGGGGCTCATAAGAGCAAAGGGGAAAGAGGATTATGTACCTCGGTCGATGTGCTGATTCATTTCATGGATATTCTTTTGGCTACCTGTAAACTCAATTCTCCATGAGAACATCGATTTGATAAGCCCATGACTCAGTCCCATATCCGTCCATAAATAGTTGACAGCACCTCTTTGAATCTGTATTATGTCATATCAAAAATCGACGGGTTTTCGACCCAATTTCCCAAAAGGCATGTCTGAATGACCATGAGAATGACAATGTACCGTAAATCCTTTGCCGTCATCTTCCCGCTTATGCTGGTCATGTCCCTCACGACCTGCACCGACGGCGCGTCAGGCAGGGACCCCGGCACGCTCTACACGCTTCTGGGTGCAGAACCGGGAACGCTCAATCCTGTTATCGCCAGCGACGCCTATGAGGCCGCCATTAACGGCCATATCTATGAAACGCTCCTGGACATGAACCGCGACACCCTGGAGATGGAGCCCGACCTGGCCGAGCGCTGGGATATTTCACCCGATAAAAGGCGTTTCCGCTTTTACCTTAAAAAGAACGTGGTCTGGAGCGACGGCGTGCCTTTCACGGCCGACGATGTGGTCTATTCCTTTAAGGTGATCATGGACCCCAAAACAGCCAATGCGCACCGCAAGGTCAATTACATTGAAATCGAAGCGGTGAACAAAGTCAACTCCCATACCGTGGATTTCATCTATAAAAAGCAGTATTTCCTGGCCCTGCGCATCTGCGGCGGCATGACCATTATCCCGAAACATATCTTCGATGACGGCACCGATATCAACACTCACAAAAATAACCGCCATCCCGTGGGTACGGGTCCCTACGTGTTCAGCAACTGGGTCACGGGGAGCAGGATAGTGCTGGCAGTCAATGAACGGTTCCGGGATAAAAAGCCCGAGATAAAACGTATCGTGTACCGTGTTATTCCCGAGGTGAACGTGGCCCTGCAGATGGCGAAGAAAGGGGAACTGGACCTCATGGCCGTGCGGCCCATACAGTGGGTGCGCCAGACCGATTCGGAAAAGTTCAATAAGGAATTCTATAAACTGAAATATTACACGCCCAACTACAGCTATATAGCCTGGAACACGCGTTTCGGGCCCTTCAGCGACCGGCGCGTCCGCCAGGCCTTCGGCTATCTCATCAACCGGGACGCCATCCTGGAAAAGCTGCTCTTCGGTCTGGGGGAGCGCGTCACCGGTACCTTTTATAAGAACGGCAGGTATTATAATAAGAACCTGGTCCCCCGGGAATATAATCCGGCAAAGGGCAGGGATCTGCTCAAGGCGGCGGGCTGGACCGACAGCGACAATGACGGCATCCTGGACCGGAAGGGCGAAAAGTTCTCTTTCACCTTCACCATTTCCTCCGGGAGCAAGTTCGCCGAACGCCTGGCCAGCATCCTTAAGGAAGACTTTTCCAAGGCCGGCATAGAAATGAATATCAACCGCTATGAATGGGCCGTTTTCGTCACCAAGCTCACGAAGCGCGATTTCGAGGCCGTGACCCTGAGCTGGAGCCTGGGATATAATGAAGATCCCTACGATCTCTGGCACTCGTCGCAGATGAAGGAAGGCTTTAATTTTACGGGATTCCACAATGCCGAGGCCGACAGGATCATGGAAGAGGGGCGCAAGGAGTTCAATGCGGAGCGGAGAACGGTACTTTTCCGGAGGCTGGGCGAGATTCTCTACGAGGAACAGCCCTACACCTTCATGTTCTGCTCCCCTGACCTGGTGATAGCGAGTCGTCGTTTCGGCAATGTGAAGGTCCATCAGGCCGGGCTGAACATGGAGGAATGGACCGTCGCCGACGATTCGGGCCGGGGGAATGACAAATGACAAAATATATAGTGAAACGACTGCTTCTCCTCATACCCACATTCATCGGCATAACCCTGGTGACGTACATGATCGTGCGGTTTACGCCCGGCGATTATACCAGCCTGCGCCTGGATATGCAGGGGGCATTGAAGACTTCGGCCGCGTCAAAGGAAATACTGGAACAGGAACGAAAGCTGTACGGCCTGGACAGGCCCGTTGTCGTGGGATACGCTATCTGGCTGAAAAAATTCGTCGTTCTCGATATGGGCACGTCACGCAAGGACGGGAGGCCCGTGGCGGACCGCATAGCCGACGCCCTGCCCATAACGCTGACCCTGAACATCATCACCATGCTCATCGTGTATATTATTTCCATTCCCCTGGGCATCATATCATCGGTAAAGAAAGACTCTCTTTTTGACCGGGTCACGAGCCTGGCCCTGTTTATATTATACTCGCTCCCCACGTTCTGGATCGGGCTTTTGCTGCTCATGTTTCTCAGCGGCGGGGAATACATGAATCTCTTTCCCCTGGGAGGGATTAGTACCGAGGGCCTGGAAGCGGCGGGTTTTTTCACCAGGGCCGGTGATTTTATGTGGCATCTGGTCCTGCCCGTGGTAACCCTGACCTATGGCAGCTTCGCCTTTCTATCGCGGTATACCCGGGCCAACATGCTGGAGGTGATAAACCAGCAGTATATCACCACGGCGCGCGCCAAGGGGTTATCGGAGCGGCGCGTGATCTTTGTTCACGCCTTCCGTAATTCCCTTATTCCGCTCATTACGCTCATGGCCACTCTGCTTCCCGGGCTCCTGGGCGGCAGCGTAATCGTGGAACAGATATTCACCATTCCCGGCATGGGTCTCCTGGCCTTCGAGGCCATCCTGGCCAGGGACATCCCCGTTATCATGGCCATTGCCGCCATATCGGCCTTTCTCACCATGATGGGAATACTCGTGGCGGACCTCCTGTATGCCGTGGTTGATCCCCGCATCAGACTGGAGGGCCGGCTATGAGAAAGGGATACTGGAACAGCGTGTGGCGCGAATTCAAAAAGAACCGGCTGGCCCTGGCGGGACTCATCATTGTGTTATGCCTTTTTGCCATGGCCCTCATGGCCCCGCTCCTGGCCGGCGACAGGCCCTATGTGTACGCGGACCGGGGCAAGGTCTACTTCCCCCTGTTTTTTGACTATCCCGAACTGCGCAACATGGACCTGCGCAAGGATATATACGCGGGCTTTAAAGTGTTTCCCCCTGTGCCCTACAGCCCGTCGGAATATGATCTTGATTCAATCGTTGTCGCCCCTTCGGCGAAACACTTCCTGGGCACCGATGAGCAGGGCAGGGACCTGGCATCGCGCATGATACACGGCACCAGGGTGTCCATTTTTATCGGTTTCATCGCTGTTTTCATGTATGTTGCCATAGGCATCATTGTCGGCGCCATTGCGGGCTACTATGGCGGAAAGGTGGATATGATCATCTCGCGCGTCATTGAGATCGTCATGTGTTTCCCCACTTTTTTTCTCATACTCACCATCCTGGCCCTGTGGGGGCCCAGCCTGGCCAGCGTCATGGTGGTCATCGGCATTACGGGATGGACCGGCATCGCCCGGATCGTGCGCGGGGAATTCATGAAGCTCCGGGAACTGGATTATGTTACGGCATCACGGGCCGCCGGCGCGCGGGACAGCTGGATAATCATCAGGCATATCCTTCCCAATGCCATGGCCCCGGTGCTTGTTTCGGCCACCTTCGGCATCGCGTCGACCATACTGGTGGAATCGTCCTTGAGCTTTCTCGGTTTCGGTGTACAGCCGCCCACGCCGAGCTGGGGCGATATTCTTTCGCAGTCCCGGGATTTCATGGATTTTGCCTGGTGGCTGACACTGATCCCGGGTTTTGCCATTTTTATCACCATCACGGCCTATAACCTCGTGGGTGAGGGACTTCAGGACGCCCTGGACCCCAAGGCAATCAGCAAATAATGCCATTAGCATAGATACCGGTACCGGAATTAACTATATTGTATCCATGAAACGTGAAATAATCATAACCATATGTTTTCTCCTCGGCACGGGCTGCATGCTCTCCCGGAAGAACAACGCTTCCACGGCGGATTTTCTGCCCCGTGAAATCGAGGTTCCCGGATGGGAGCTGGCCGAAACCATGGCTATTCCGCGGCCTGAACTTTTTACGGGAGAGATTATGAACCGGAACAGGGGTTTGATCAGGGCAGGGGCCTGGGCCCGGTTCCGCGCCTATTCCGGCCAGGACCGCCTCGTTACGGTGGACCTTCTTCAGTGCGTTTCGGTGCTGGAGGCCTACGGACTCTATTCCCAGGAGAGGGACAGCGCCGGGGAGACGAGACCCCTGGGACCCGAAGCCTGGTCCTGCGAAAGGGGGATATTCGCCCGCCGGGGTCAGTGGTATATCCGTATTGAAACATCGTCTCCTGCAGATGTTCAGACAAAGGATCTGGCGGTATTTCTCGATGTGGTGCGGCAGAAATTGAAAGGTCATTACAGCCGTGATCCCCTGCCCGAGGATGTGCATCTCTTTGATGACGTTGTCAATGCCCTTCCCGCGGTTTTTTATATGCAGGGACATCCCGATCTGCCCCAGGTACGCCCCTGCTATGTCAGGAAGATGAAGCTGCAGGAGGGGGATAAACATATATTTTATTCCAGGCACAAAACCATCAGTGATGCCACGTCGCTTTTTAATACCATCCTGTCCGGTAGAGTGGGGGGATTCATCCTTGTCGGCGGTGACAATGAAACGGCGGCCGTTAAAAAGCGTGATGATGGGCAATTTATTATAGTATCACTCCATAAACAGTGGATTTTTGGCATCCTGGATGCCGATGATATACATAGAGGGAATACTGTAATTAATGATTTGAGAAAAAAGCTGTCCCCTACGACCCCGGTCCGTTAGGGAACGGGCGGTATTACGGAGTGTGTCTGATATTCCATGAGCATTGACATTGAACAACTGGTTTTAAATGCCCTGAAAAAGATTTCGGAAGAAAATTCCTTCAGACGGGCCACGCTGTTGAATATTCTGCACCTGAATATCGACCTGCTTTTGCAGAACGCCTTTCTATGGTTCAAGGACGATATTCCCGAGGATTACCGGAAGGTCATCAATTCCCTCATGACGCTCACCACCTCCTTCCTGGAAGAAGAATGGGACATGGAGGACAGAATCTTTGAAAATACGCCTGAAATAGTCGATGTGGCCGCCATTCTCAATGCTATCGCCAATGAAATAAACGTACTTTTCGGTTTTGCCGATTCACGCATATCCCTCGAGGCCGATAAAAATTTCCAGGTACTGGCACCCAGGAAAGAAGTTACCAGGGCCATTTACAGTATCATCCTGGCCCATCATCCCTATATGACCGAGGATTCACGGTGCCGCATATCCGTTGCCGAGGATGTATCCAATATCGTTGTCTCCCTGGAATTTTCCGGCCTTGACACCAACTTTCCCGGTATGGACAAGATCCAGAAGTCCTTCTATACCTACCAGTCCGGGGAGAGCAACAAAATCGGTATGGGAATCGACGCGGCCATAAGCTCGCTCAGGGATATGGGTGCCCTGACAAAGGTGAAGCAAATGAAGGGAGGGAATCATTACTGTATTACTATTTCCTTTCCCTCCATGGCTTTTCTCAGGACTATCGACGAGATAAGAAAGACCCAGCCGGCCTTTGATAAAAAGGAAAATCCCGGCGATATTATTGTTGTTGTGGAAGACTTGATAACCGAGATGGTCCTGGGGGAGCTCTTCAAGGACCGGGGCTATGGCGTCATCTTCTGCGATGTAAACAAGATGAAATCCCTTTCGCAGCAGCAGGAATATGAGGGACTTATCATCGACTGCGCTTTTGTACAAAAGGAATTCGAGCCCATGGAAGATTTCGGCGAAATCATGGGCAGGTTTGCAAAGACCGTATTTATATACAACGACATCTGTCCGGAACAGATTCGCACATTCAGAAAGAGAAACCTTCTTCTTCTGAAAAAACCCATTGAAATAGACAGAATTATACGGCATATTGAAATGGACTGACCTGAACGGTTAATGCGCGGCTGAAATGTATTATTTAATCGGTGATATACATGGCAACCTGGAAGAATTGATGAGTCTTGTGCACAAGGTTAAACTGGATTACCAGGAAGGGGACACAGTTATTTTTCTGGGAGATTATATTGATCGCGGGAATTTTTCCTTCGAGGTGGTGGAATATCTCATCGCCCTGGCGAAGAAACTTAATGTCGTGTTTCTCAAGGGGAACCATGAGGATATGCTGGAAAAATATCTGAAGGGCGATGAAGGCGGAGAAGCCTGGCTGTATAACGGGGGCGAGGCAACTATCCGGAGTTATACTAAAAATTATGGATCTTTTAAACTGCCTCCTTCCCATGCTGATTTTTTCCGTGATCTCGGCATGTACTATGAAGGTGATGATTTTATTGCCGTTCATGCCGGGCTGAATCCCGAGGAGGAGGATATATATCTGCAGCGGGAGCGTGATCTTTTATGGATCAGGGAAAAGTTTTTCCGGTCCGGGAAAAAATGGGATAAGACCGTCATTTTCGGTCATACGCCCACAACGCTTTTCAGCAGAAAGGAGGGCATCATGATCGACGAGGAACGGAACATCATAGCCCTTGATAACGGTATTATTTTCGGCAATCCACTGGCCGGCCTGCGCTGGCCCGATAAAAAGATATATTATAGCGATTGAAGAGTTAACGGTCATCATGAAAAGGAAATATCATTTAATACTGACATATGTTCTTCTCCTTGCCGTTGTGAAGGGGCATGACCTCTTTCCCGTGGAATACGAGGTTTTTGCCGAAATTGAATCAATACGGAAGGGCTCCCTCGTGACCCTGTCATTCCCTCATCGGCCGGAATATAAAAACTATTTCATCCTCGACGACGGGAAGGTTATCGGCACGGCTGAAATCAAGTCCTGTGTTCCCGTCCATAATTCCCGAAACATGTACCGGGTAGTTGCCTATTATACCCTGGAAAAAGAAAGCTTCAGACCGCTGCTTGTCGCGGGCAACCGCATCGCCCTGGCGAAGATGCGGGAACCCTACCGGAGGGACTTTCCCGAAGCATATCACACTGAAACGATACTGTATAAGCCGGGTATAGTCGGTAAAACCGACCGGCGTGAGATGATCCTGGTCCCCGGCGGCAAATTCGTTTTCGGTTCCAATACGGGAGACAGGGACGAGTATCCCCAGCAGTGGCTATACATCGGCGATTTTTACATAGACAAATATGAGGTGTCGAACCGTGACTACGGTGCATATATGGATGACACCAGCGTCGGTCCCCCCCTGTCATGGGAAAGCCCGTCTTATGGTCCTGACAGGGCCGATCTCCCCGTATTGGTGACCTATCATGAGGCGGAAAACTACGCCCGCTGGGCAGGGAAGCGCCTTCCCACGGAAGAGGAGTGGGAAAAAGCGGCACGCGGAGCAGGGACTATAGACGGCGAAAATCTTTCTTCCATAGAATATCCCTGGGGAATGGAGTTCCATCCCGACAGGGTAAATTCCCTGGAGTTCTGGGCTGACGCGGCTGTCGGTGAAGAAATAAAAAAGGCTCTGAAGGACCTGGAGCCGTCACCTCTGCCAATAACAATTTTCAGCCGGACAGGGGCATCACCCTATGGCGCGGTCAACATGAGCGGAAACGCCATGGAATGGACCAGCAGCTGGTATATGCCCTATAAAAATAACCATTACAAGAACAGGAAATACGGAAAGCAGTACAAGGTAATACGGGGAGGCGCCTGGTTCAGCAAAAAGGACGCTCTTCGGGTGACCCGCCGTCAGATCGGAGGAATTCCCAACCTGTACAGGGATAATATCGCCGGGTTTCGTTGTGTGAAAAATCCTGCTCCTCTGGACCAGGTGGAAAAAATTGAGTGACTAAATATACAATGCTGAAAAAAATGTAAAAAAAGGAAAAGCCATGAGATTCTTCTATTTTTTAGCCAGAAACATCAGTTATACCTTTGCGGTATCCTTTTTCACCGTTCTAATAGCCTGGATTGTCGCGACTTTCGGATTCTTTCTGGGCATATCCTTTGTCACTTATTCTTTTGATAAACTCTATGTATATTTTATCAGGCTGCTTCCCGTGGCCGTTATAATTGTAACCATAATGCATTACGTACAGTTCGGATTTCTTACCCCGCTGAAAATACCGGCTGTCCTCCAGTCCCACCGCCGCATCAACAAAGCCTTTAAAGCGAATTTTGAAGTGGCCGACGAGGAAGTGCACAGGCTGTACAGATATTTTACCGAGCTGCCCGTGCAGAATACCATGACATCGGTATTGTACGCGGCCATAGTGGGAATCATCATCATCGGGAGCGCCCTGTACGAGTACAAGGTCACGGGGATGATGACGCTTAACGAAGTCAAACTGATAAACAAGATCATCGCCCTCTCAGTTGTAATAACCATGATACTCTATGGCATGTCAACGTACCTCCTTACGGAATCACTGACGTCCAATGAGCGGGCTCTGCTCTACAACCAGATAATTAAAACCGGGGAGAAAAAACGTCCCGGGGCCCTCATCGGCATACGCATAAAGTTTGTATTTTTTATCGTTCTCATGATCATAACCCTGTTAACCTTTGCGTCCCTCATGGAAAAGAGCCGCTATGAAAATACCTATGAGCCCTGGGTGATTATCTCCTATTTCGTTATTTCTCTTTTCGCCGGTTTCTACCTCATGCAGGTAAATATTTCCTCCATCACCAGGGTGCTCGTGGACATGCAGCGCGTGACCAGGGAGATTGCCTCGGGAGGCCGGGCCGGTTTTGATATCCTGTCCCTGGAACACGAGATTTCGACGATCCAGTATTCCCTCATGGAGATGGCCTGGGAGATCGACGATCACCGGAAAAACCTTGAAGGCATGGTGGAACAGAGAACGCAGGAGCTCCAGGAGGCTCTCACGGACCTGAAGGGGCGGGATACGCAGATTCAGAAACAGCTCGACATGGCCAGCGTTATCCAGCGCAGTATCCTGCCGGGGAAAATCGACGACTGGAATGAACTTAAATTTGTTGTCCGGTATGTGGCCATGGAGAAGATAGGCGGTGACTTTTACGACATTCATCAGCTCAAGGATGACAAGCTGGGAATCATGATAGCCGACGTTTCGGGGCACGGTATTCCGGCAGCCCTTGTCACCACCATGGCGAAGATTTCTTTCGGTAATGCCGGCAGCAGGTCCGATTCCCCGAAGAATATTTTCCAGGAGGTCAACCAGAACATCCTGGACCACGTGAAGACCCAGGATTACATGACCTGCTTCATGGTATCCATCGACGATAATTACAACGTTGTATACTCCAATGCCAGCCATCAGAAGGCCATATTGCTGAGAACAAACCGGGGCGAGATTGAACTTCTCGATACCAACGGACTTTTCATCGGCGCCCTTGAGGATGCCCGCGATACGTACGATGAAAAAACAACGAAACTTGAATACGGAGACCGCATCATTCTCTATACCGACGGTATCCCCGAGGCTCTCAACGAGGAAAGGAAGGAGTATTCCAACAGGCGTCTCGAAGAAGTCATTGTGCGAAATCGTGTTATGCCGCTGGAGGAATTCGCCGATTTCATCCTTGAAGACGTGCAGCATTATATCGGCAATGCCGCGCTTGAGGATGATATTACCCTGCTGGTCATCGAACTTGCCCGTGATGAGGCCGTTGATATCATCAAGAATTCCAAGAAGCTCATAAATTCCCATGAGTACTATGAGGCCATTGAACTCCTGGAAAAAGGGCTGGAAAAATTTTCCGATAACCAGAAAATCCTTTACAATCTGGCCAAAAATTATTTCAGGGTTAATAATTACAGTAAATGCATCGAGATAGCTGAAAAATACCTCGAGCATGACAAGCGCAACAAGTACGCCTTTTATATCTGCGGGGCGGCCTATTACCAGATGCTTGATTACCAGTCTTCGATCCGCTATCTTGAGCGGGCCGTTGAGATTGATTCGCACTTCATGAATGCTCTTTTCGCCCTGGGTATGAGTTTTAAAAAACAGGGAGATATGGAAAAAGCTGAAAAGACATTCAATAATGTAATAGACATCGATTCTGACAATAAAATGGCCCTTTTTGAGCTGAAACTGATTAAAGAAGAACATGGGAAAGTACATAGTTAAAAATTATTCTCTTGCTGAAATGGAAGAATATTTTGCCTCCCTGGGAGAAAAGGAATACCGGGCAAAGCAGCTCTTTAACTGGCTCTACGAAAGAAACGTGGAATCCTTCCACGAGATGACGAATTTTTCCAAGGAGCTGCGCCGGAAACTTGACGAGGCCTATACTGTCTCGCCCCTGGCCTGCGTTGACCGGGAAATATCGAAGGTTGACGGAACGGAAAAATATCTCTTTAAAACCATGGATGACCATTACATTGAATCGGTTCTCATAAAAAGCGAGGGATCCGACGATGGCAGGCTGACGGTATGCATTTCCAGCCAGGTGGGCTGCGCCATGAACTGCTCGTTCTGCCATACCGGCATGCTGGGCTTCACGCGGAACCTGGAGACGGGAGAGATACTGGACCAGCTGAACCAGGTACGTAGGATATCGGGCCTTAAAAACAATAATATCGTTTTCATGGGAATGGGCGAGCCCTTTCTTAATTACGATAATGTGCTGAAGGCCGCCGATATCATGAATTATTCCTTCGGCTTTCACATCTCGGTGCGGAAAATCACCATTTCCACATGCGGCATAAGGGACGGCATCGAACGTTTTATCGATGAGGAACGGCCATACAACCTGGCTCTTTCCCTCAACGATACGCTGCCGGAAAAGCGGCGGGAGAACATGCCCATTGAAAAGAAATATCCATTTCAGGACATTGCCGACATGCTGGAGAGGAAATTTCCCGTTTCGCGCAACAGGCTGACCATTGAATACGTGATGCGCCGCGACAACATTTCAAAGGATGACGCCCGAAGACTGAAGAAGATGTTCCGGTCTTCAAGGGTCAAACTGAATCTCATTCCGCTGAACAGCGGTGAACACGGTATCGATGTTCCCGGTCAGGATGAAATCAACGCCTTCATCGGGGAGCTGGAGATCATGAATGTACCCGTATCGGTGCGGAAAAGCGCCGGCAGCGATATATCCGGGGCATGCGGGCAGCTCTCGGGGAAGCGGTACGGAACAAAGGGAGGAGTACCGGGCGGTGGTTCCACGGGGAACGAAAAATGCAGTGCCTGAAAATTTAACGGGGTGACGGAAATTTCATGAAAATACTGAAAGCTCTCGTGGGATGGATTTTATCTCACAAAAAACTGGTATTCATCTATATTCCATTTATCATTATCTTCGTGGTGATATCCTATTCGGCCGTCATCTATGTCAGCTGGCTCGGTAACCGCCAGGAAGCCCTGGATAAGCTGGCCCGGTACAAGCAGCTCATTGACCGCACCGAGGAAATGCATCAGGGGTATACCTACAGCTACAGTGATATTGACCTGTCGGCCAAGGTAGTGGACATTCCAACTCGGATCTATGACCGGAATAATGAAATCATCGGTGAGTTTTTCGAACAGAAAAGGGAGATTGTTCCCTATGGCTCAATTCCCGAGTGGATAGTGAAGGGGGTCATTGCCAGCGAGGACCGCGACTTTTATTCCCATCACGGGCTCAATTACCTGGGGATATTCAGGGCTTTTATCATAAACATGGTCAACTTCAGTGTTGTCCAGGGCGGCAGCACCATAACCCAGCAGCTCGCGAAGGTGCTCTTTACCGACATGGAGAGAAGTTTCAAACGCAAGATATACGAGGCTTTCTGCGCCCTGGAAATCGAGAAACAGTATGACAAGCAGGATATCATATCCATGTATCTCAATCTCATCTATTTCGGCAACGGCGCCTATGGCGTGGAATCCACATCGAAGATGTTTTTCGGGAAAAGCGTGAAGGATATCAATGAAGTGGAGTGCGCCATGATCGTGGCCACCATTTCCAGTCCGCGTACCTATTCACCCATATCCAACCTCGATAACTCCATTAAAAAAACCAGGCGTATCCTCAAATCCCTGGTGGATGCCGGTTATTCACGAAAGGAACGAGCTGATTATCAGTACGGCCAGTTTCTGAAAAAATGGGATGTGGTGTTCGAGAACGACAGGGCCATATCCTCGCTCATCGGCAATTTTATTTACAGTTCGTACCGGGTAAACAGGTGTCCCTTTTTTAACGAACAGATACGGCGCCTCCTGGTGGAAAAGTTTGGCGACGATGTGGTGAAAAAGGGCGGTCTGAGCGTATACACCACTATTGATGCCGTAAGGCAGGACGTGGCACTGGAAAGCCTCAGGAGCGGAATAAAAAAGCAGCGCGAGTACCATATGAACATTGCACGCCGGACGGGAAGGCAAAAGATCCGTGAGGCGGAAACTGAAAAAGCTGAAAATATCGAGGGGGCCCTGGTGGCCGTAAATCCCGTGACGGGGGAAATACTGAGTTATGTGGGCGGATATGAGTTCTCTGTAAAGAACCAGAACGATAATGTAAACCAGATAGTCCGGCAGCCCGGTTCTTCGTTCAAACCGATCATCTATGCCGCAGCTCTGATGAACGGGGATATAACTCCCTCCACGGTGATGATGGACGAGAAAACGGTCTATGACAAGGGATACTCGCCGGAAAATTATAGCCGGACATACGAAGGGAAAGTAACGATTCGCGAGGCCCTGAGGCGGTCGATCAATACAATAGCTGTAAAAGTGCTTGCCAAAACGGGGTATAGTACGATATTTTCTATTGTCCAGAAAGCCCTGGACGTTCCCCGGGGAGACCTGAATAAACGTTTCGGAAAGACCCTGTCGCTGGCTCTGGGTACCTATGAGTTGTCACCCCTGGAAAACTGCGTTCTACATGCAACCCTGGTAAACGGCGGCGATTTCATCAAGGCTTATGGAATAAAATATGTTAAAGACTATAACGGAAATATAGTATGGAACTATGAGGAAGAAGTACTCAGGGAGATAGAGGAAAAAAGAAACTCCAGGGGGAAAATTATTGACCCTGTCGCGGCGGCTGTTACCGTATCCATGCTGAAAGGCGTTTTTGAGAAGGGTGGCACGGCATATTATGTCGGCAAGGGTTTGAATGCAGTATTTCCCGTTGCCGGAAAAACCGGCACCAGCACTAATTATAATGACGCCTGGTTTGTGGGTTATACGGCTGACCTGGTGACGGCCGTGTGGATCGGCAACAAACAGGGGGCCATCTCACTCGGTCCGGGCAGGGCCGGAGGCGTTGTATCGGCTCCCGTATGGGCTGAATTTATCGCCAGGACCTACGTGGACAAAAATCCAGGCGATTTTAAAATACCGGAAAAGGGTGTTTCCGAGGAAGTGATTTGTAATCTCTCCGGGCAGGTGGCCTTAAGGGACGGCAGCTGTCCCGAAACGGCAAAGCAATTATTTTATTCGGGAACCGAGCCAGGGGAGTTCTGCACCATGCATCGTCGTGCTGAAGGCGAAGAAGAAGTAAAATCTGAGAATAAATAAAAGGTGATATTGTGAAGCAAAGGATGAGTTTTTATCTGTCGGTAATGCTGCTGCTGGCCAGCATGCTGTCCTTCCGCTGGCCCGTGGACGAGGGCCGCATCACCTCCACGTTCGGCGAGTCACGGGGGGATCACTTCCATGATGGTGTTGATGTAGTATGCAAAGATGACAAGGTATATCCCGTGGCAAAGGGAAAACTTCTTTATTATTGGGATAAGACGATATTTCCTCTTGAGAATGAACCGGGGGGAGGCAATTTCAGAATACTGCAGCACGGCGAAAAACTCCGCTCCATCTATATGCATCTTGAGGGAGCTGTTCCTCCACAATCCGTTTATGAAGAAAAGGATGTAGTGGGGATAGTGGGGAACTCCGGACACAGTTTCTCGAAGCACCTTCACCTTTCGATTTTAAATATGGATCGTCAATCGGTAAATCCTCTTACCATTCTTCCCGCTACCGTCGATACCATGGCTCCACGCATTGAGGATATGTACCTGAAAATCGATGACCGCTACATGAAAATCCGGAACGGATCGGATATACGTCTTACCCGGCATTATCCTCTTCTTGTCAGGATATCGGACAGCATAACAGGGCGTGAAAACCTGGGAGTCAATAAACTCAAGGCCGTCTTCAATGAAAAGACTGTCTGCGACGTGGAATTCAGTTCTATCGATTTCACATCTTCCGGTCTTTCCGTGAAAAAGAAAAACTTTGATGAATTGTTTGATGATGAAGGCTACTACAAAATCGGTAACATCACATACCGGGACGGTTTAAATACCCTTAAAATTATCACTTCGGATTTTGCAGGGAACACAACGGAAAAAGAATTTAGTTGTTCCGTAACTCTTGATATGCAGTAGCCCGGGAGTCACAGGAGGATATTTTTTGGAAAACATGATTCCCCATATCAGGCGGGAGAAAAAAGTCAAACAGGTCGATCTTGCCAGGGCGCTGGACGTATCTCCCTCGTATCTATGTAAAATTGAAAAGGGCCTCCAGGAACCGACGGAAAAATTTATCAACGGGTGCGCCGAATTTTTTAATGTATCCGTGGAGGAACTGTTTCCCCTGAGAAAAAAAAAGGAAAGTTTAAAAAAGATAAATGAAAAGTTTACCAACAGGCTGTGGAGCACGCGTACGGAAAAAGGGATCAAGCAGTATGAGCTGGCGAAAGTGTTGAACTGTTCGCCGTCATACCTTTCCAAGGTGGAAAAGGGGCTGCAGCAGCCTAACAATAAATTTCGAAAAAAATGTGCCCGGATACTGAAAGTCAAAGAAACTGAACTTTTCCCTGACGGCAAGTAGCAGGCAGCTATGGAAATTCATTACCTGGAACTATTTGTCCTTATCGCGGCATTCATCCTTTCCGCCTTTTTTTCAGGCGCCGAGACGACTTTCTTTTCTCTCAGGAAAGCGGACCTTCACCGGTTTTCCCATTCAGAGAGTGCGAGAGAACGATCCATTCACCGCGTTATGACCGAACCGGAAAAAATTCTGGTCACGGTGCTGGTGGGGAATCTCTTCGCGAATATCATAATAGCCTCCATTTCCACCCGTCTGCTCCTTCTCCGGTGGCCCGCTTACGGGCATCTGGTATCAACGGCAATTGTTACGCCCGTGATGATCCTTTTTTGTGAAATATCTCCGAAGGTCATCGCCATGAGCGCTTATGAATACCTTTCACGTAAAATTTTCCCTGTCATGAATTTTTTCCATGTGGTGCTTTACCCCATACGGCGGATCATGCTCCTTGTCACGGATTTAATCATCAGGATCTTTAATCTGAAAATGGCGCACAGCAGCATCACCGAAGATGAACTTGACCATGCCGTTCATCGAGGAGCCGAAGAGGGAATCATCGGGCGGGAAGAGGGAGCCTTCATTCGGAATATAATGCTTTTCGCCAGGAAGGAGGCCTCGAATATCATGTTCCCCCGGAACAGGGCCGTATTCATCCCCTTCGGCGCTTCAGTCAAAGAGGCCATGGAAATCATAATAAAATACAATGCCATCCGTGTTCCGGTGTACAAAGACGACCTGGACCATGTCGTGGGATTTGTCAATTCCAAGGAATTGCTCCCCTATCACCTGGGGTATAAAAAGGCGAAAAATATAAATAAATTCATCCAGGACATTGATTTTTTTCCCTCCACCCGCGAATTGATGGATTTGCTGAATGATTTTATAGCGAAGCGGTTGCAGATAGCCGTACTGGTCGATGAATACGGCGGAACAGCCGGTGTGGTTACTCTCAACCGAATTCTGTCGGAACTCATGGGCAAGGAGTTCACAAAATGGGAAATTGACGGGAAGGGAACAGCAAGGAAGTCATCGGGAAACGTTGCCATAATTAATGGCAACATGCAGATTGCCGACTTCAATTACACGTTTAATGATTCCATTATGACGACGGAATCGGATACGGTGGGTGGATATATAACCGAGAGACTGGCTCATTTCCCCGGGCGGGGGGAAGAAATCCGGACTGACTCATACGTACTGCGGGTAAAAAAAGTACGTAAAAATATAATTGAATCGGTAGAAGTGATTGGACTTCATGACAATAAGGAGAGCGTTCATGGGTAGGGATGCTTTCCTGGTATATGAAATACTTATTTTTGTTTTCATATTATTCTCGGCATTTTTCTCCGGTGCGGAGACCGCCATAATTTCGTCCCGCAGAATAGCTATTGAAACCAGTGCCAAAAAAGGGAAGAAGAGCGCCCGGAGGGCCCTGTATATTCTCGATAATATGGAAGACGCCATAGGTATGATTCTCATTGGTAACAATATTGCCAATGTTACAGCCACGGCCTTCATTACCTATATAGCAACGGCATCCTACATGCTCAATGACCGCGGCATTTTTGCCGTAACGGCAGTGCAGACCCTGTTTTTTCTGCTCTGTTGCGAAATTTTTCCGAAGATTATAGCCCGGGCCCGGGCCGAATCCTTCCTCAATTTATTTTCACTTCCAATTAAAGGCCTCACAGTCGTATTCAGGCCCGTGAACCGTGTTTCGCTTGCCTTTACTTCGGTGCTCAAAAAAATACTCGGGATAAGAAGAACAGGGAACAGCCTGGTCAGATCCCGGGAGGAGCTGAACATCCTTTTCAAGATCGGTGAGAAGGAAGGGGTTATCGACGGGGAGCACCTGATGTACGTTTCAGAAATACTTTCCTTTAAGGAAATGACGGCCCATGAGATTATGACTCCAACAATCGATATAGTTTCCATTGAACTGCAAAGCAGTGTACGGCAGCTCGTCGGTCTCATCGAATCAACGAGGTTTTCCCGCATACCGGTATTTGATAAACGGGTCGACAACATTGTCGGATATATTTTTTTCAGGGACATTTTCAAGCGTGAAAAAGTAAATAATATCGCCGAAATAATGATTCCCGCATCCTATGTGCCTTCAACCAAGAATATTTTTGAGCTCTATATTGAGATGCAGGACCGGAAAATCCCCCTCGTTTTTGTTGTTAATGAATACGGGGCTGTCATCGGGATGGTTTCACACGAGGATATAGCCGAGGAAGTGGTGGGAGAAATCCAGTCCATGGATCACACCGACGAGGACCTGATTGTTCAGGTCAGCGAACGCGAGTTCCTGATCAGCGGCGATCTGGACATAGAACACTTTCAGAAACTATTTTCCCTGGAACTTGAGAAGAGAGGATTTGAAACGATAGCCGGATTTGTCATGTCCAGGATGGGGAAGATACCGGTCAAGGGTGAGAAATTTGTCTATAACAAGTTTACCTTTATCGTGGAAGAGGCCACGGACCGGTCAGTGGAAAAAATTATTCTCAGGAGCAGCGGTAAAATAAAACTGAAATGACCGTTCCGTGTTACCGGGCCAGCATGGGTCCCATGGAATCCTTCCCGCCCATGACGTGAATGTGCATATGAAAAACCTCTTGTCCGCCGGCCCTTCCGTTATTTAAAATAACCCGGTATCCCTTTTGCGTGATCCCTTTCAAACGTGCCACTTCCTGTACTGCCATGAAAAGGTCGCCCATGATTTTTTTGTTGTCATCGGTCAGGTTTTCAATATCGGCAATATGGATTTTGGGTACCACAAGCACGTGGGCCGGGGCCTTGGGATCGATGTCGTTGAAGGCGAGGATCGTATCGTTTTCGTATACTTTCGATGCCGGGATGTCTCCGGCAATTATTTTACAGAATATGCAATCCATGGTATGCTCCTTAACCGAAATTTTGAGGCCGATGCGTATTCTCTGCTGAGCCGGTATGCATACCGGCTTGGGACAGATTCAGGAATAATTGTACGCCACTCCGTACGGGAGTCAAGAAATATTCTTGATAAATAGTTCTTTACAGTTTTCTTTGCACAGGCTGAAGTTTTTATATTACGCGGATGGAATTTACCATGGTCACTATTGACGGAATCAAAATAATCATTTATGATAAAACCGAAAAGGAAACGAATATCGTCCGAAATTTTCTCGGGTTGACGAACAGGGAATTATTCGCATATGAGGATGAAGATGAACTGGGCAGGATCATATCTCACCTGAAGGAACGGGGGGTGAAGTCCAAGGAAGTGATCATATTAAAAAAATTTCTCGGGCGTATGTACCAGAAATGTCCCGGGTCAAAGAATATGATCTGCTGTAATTACCGGCTTCTCAACACCTGTTTCGATTGTTTTTATAATTGTACATACTGTTTTCTTAATTCATACCTGAATGCCTATGGGATTACCCAGTTTACCAACCTGGAAAACCTGGCCGATGAAATTATCGCGGAGCTGGACGGCAGTAATGACCTTGTATACCGCATCGGGACCGGAGAGTTCACCGATTCGCTGATGATGGATGAAGTTACCGGTATCGCGGCGGGGCTCATGAAGCGCCTGAGCCGGTATGACAATGTGATGCTGGAGTTTAAAACGAAGTCGGCCAACATCGATCATCTTCTTTCGGTGGAGGAAAAGGGAAACGCTGTTCTTGCCTGGAGTCTCAATACTGAACGGAATATCAGTCTCTACGAGGAAGGAGCGGCAACCCTGGATGAACGGATCGCGGCCGCGGAAAAAGCCCGGTGTGCCGGATATTTCTGCGCTTTTCATTTTGATCCCATCATATTTTATGACGGATGCATGGAGGAGTATGGTGAGGTTCTGGATCGTCTTTTCAGCAGGATTGATCCGGACGGTGTGGTATGGATATCACTGGGGACCTTCCGTCACAGCCCTGGATTTAAAGAGATTATCATGGACAAATTTCCCCATGAGCAGCTGACGACGGGTGAGATGTTCCCGGGGACCGATGGTAAAATGAGATATCTCAAACATAAAAGAATTGCCCTGTACCGGTACATGAAGGAGCGCATAGAGTCCTGGTCCGGTAAACCCTTTGTGTATCTATGCATGGAGACCGGTGACATATGGGAGTCCGTATTCCATGTCAGGTATGGAAACAGTGAAGAACTTGAACGGGATTTCAGCCGGCATTTAAAAGAAAATTTTCTTAAATGAAACTGAAGACATAAAAGAATTGACCGGAATCCAAGGTTGATGCTTTATTAGAAAAGGAGCAGGCGACAGCAGTCTGACTGGCCTGCTTTTATAATCAATACTATCGAAAAAGGAGTTGTTTCGACTTGGATGAGAAAGATTACAGGGAAGCACAGCGGGAACTGGAGAGCCTCCTTGAGAAAATAAATGAGCTGTACAATACCATAGGTATTGATGGACTTAAAGCGAGACTTGTTGAGCTTGAAAGAGAAACACAGAAGGATGATTTCTGGAAAAACAAGGAACGCTTTGCCGTGGTCAACCAGGATATCAGCAAATTAAAAAGAAAGGCAGAGCCCTGGATCGTTCTCATGCGGCAGACCAAAGAGGCCAGCGAGCTTATGGAGATGGCGATGCTCGAGAGTGACGAGGGAATTCTGAATGAGATCACTGTTACGATCGGGAATCTCTCCAAACGTTTCAATGAGCTGGAAACACGGGAGCTCCTTGCCGGTGAAGATGACGGTAATAATGCTTTCATCACCATACATCCCGGTGCCGGGGGCACGGAATCGCAGGACTGGGCGAGCATGCTTTTCAGAATGTATTTCCGCTGGGCTGAAAAAAATGAGTATGAAGTTGATGTCTTTGATTACACCCCGGGCGATGAAGCCGGAATTAAGAGTTCAACGATGCTGATACGCGGTGAATACGCCTTCGGCATGCTGAAGGGTGAAATGGGTGTGCACCGTCTGGTGAGGATTTCTCCCTTTGATGCCAATAAGAGACGTCATACGTCATTCGCATCCGTGGAAGTAATGCCTGAATTGACCGAGGATGTTGAAGTTGAAATAAACGAGAGTGACCTGCGTATCGATACATACCGTGCCTCAGGAGCGGGAGGACAGCACGTCAACAGGACCGATTCCGCCGTGCGCATAACACATATACCCACGGGAATAATAGCACAGTGCCAGAATGAGAGGTCACAGCACAAGAATAAGTCCTTTGCCATGAAGGTCCTGAAATCAAGGATTTATGAATTGCAGAAAATGCAGCAGGAGGAACGCAAACAGGAGAAGATGGGAGAGAAAAAGGATATCTCCTGGGGAAACCAGATCCGATCCTATGTGTTTCAACCCTATACTCTGGTAAAGGATCACCGCACAGGAGAGGAAACCGGTAGTGTGGACCATGTATTCGATGGCGAAATCGACCGCTTCATTTACGCTTGCTTAAAAATGAGGAAGTCCGAGTCATAGCTATAGCGGGATGAATTATTTTTACGAATATTTGCAGGGATACATCGGCTTTGTATTATTTTTATGTATGATTACCGGGAATAGGAGCGCAGATCATGAAATTCAAAACGAACAAACTTAAGAATTTCCAACCCCTTGAACTGGGCAATATCCTCGGTGGAGATTTGGGGGCCATTGATTTCAGCGATGCCCTGGGAAATATGCCGGGATCGAAGAAGGATGTTCTTTTCCTTGGACGTTTCTCTGAAAGTGATCTGATGAACATTATTTCATCGATTGGAATGTCGGACCACCTCAATGCGAAGGGATTCAATGAATTAAATATATCCATCAACAGGGACGATGCCAGTGTCCATTATTTTAAACTCTACGATGGCAAAAAAAATCCAAGCAACCTGCTCATGGATCTCCGGGTCACGGAATCAAAATTTCTTCCCGAGGCCTCCTTCTTCGAGGAGGACAGATCAGTGCCGGTGTATGACATGGTGGTCATTGAATGGCTGTCGGCCCACAGTCCCAAGCGGTCCTTTGATTCGGGGAAACCCCAGTTGCCCGGACAATCTAAACCGGGACTCGGTATCTTAAGATACTGTTTCGATATGATGTATTCCGTCGCCCGGGAGGTTACCAAGGACGGGTTCATGGACGTTCCCGATCATATGCACGGCGCCATCATGTATTCCAAGAAATTCAGGTTTTTCGATCCTGTCCATGAAGCTATCCTTCATGCCATCATGAGGGACCTGAAGGAGTATTCACTGGTGGATATATCCTGGGGAATGATTACCCAGTCAATCATAGACATTTACAAGAATATTCCCCAGGTCTATGACCCATCGGAGCAGATTTTCTCCGTTTCCAACAGGATGAAGCGTTATTTCAGTTCAAATAAATACAAGTCCATATATAACAATTATTACAAAAAGAAGAAGTATCGGCTTGATTATGATTCCATGGTGAAAAAGCGGGAGCAGATTCTGAAGAATAAGAGTATTGTGGATTTATGACAGCGGTGGTTTCTCGTTCTTTTTAAGATTTATCCTGCGTATTTTTTTCAGCTCATCGGCGTCTTTCAGCAACAGTGCCGCAGCCTTTTCCATGTCGAGAAAAATTTCATTCCGGTCCGCCAATATCACCTGCAGGCGGGCCAGATATGTCGTCCTGAGGGTGAGGCATTCCATGACCTCGGGCTCATCACTGTGGGAGAGAAAGTGTTCCAGCGCGGAAGTATCCATGCCTGCAATATCCCCGATGCGTCGGGTCACCTGCGCAATCTCGAAATCAATCCCGTCGATTTCATCGAGCATGGACTGGCCTTCAATGACCGCGTCGAGCAGTTCATCCATGTTTCCCGTTTTCAGGAGATACCTGTTGTGAATGTCCTTCTGGCGAAGGGATTGAAGAATGTCGATTTTTTTAATGTAATGGGCTTTCAGTTCAGATAATAATTGGCGGACATCATCCCTCAACACTGAAGCTCCCCTTGGATCCGACATTGCCTATTTTATCGCTTTTTGCTTCGTTGGCGGAAATCTGTTCCCAGGCCTCTCTCAGGGATTTTATCATGGTCAGAACGGGTTTGAGTACTTCGGAGTCTTTTTTAATGTTGGCTTCAAGAAGCTGTTTTTTGAAATACATATAGAGGTTGAAAAGGTTCTGGGATATTTCTCCTCCCTCCTTCATGTTAAGGGAGATGAGAAGCTCCGTAATAATATCCTGCGCTTTAATAATATTATTGTTGGCGATATCAAAAGTTTTCGGTGAATCCATGTTTTCAATGGCGATGTTGAGAAATTTAATAGCGCCATCGTAGAGCATTACAATGAGTTTACCCTGATTTGCCGTGGCTACCTGTGTCTCTTTGTACTGATTGTACGGATTTTTTTCTTTTGGCAATGCCATAAACTTCCCCCGTGCGATCTGAATAAACTTGGATAATAGACAATACTAGTAATTTTGTCAGAAATCAGGACTAACTCATACCTAATCTATTATCGTATGTAAAATATCCGAACTTTACTGAATTATGAGTCCTCCGATGTTTTTATTGAAGCCGGGAGAAGTGTTATACCGTCGATAACTTCTTCAGGATTTCTTCATATTTCTCTTTTGTCCTTTCCACGATCTCGTCGGGGAGGGGTGGAGGAGGTGAATTTTTATCCCATGTCGTAGTTTCCAGGTAATCCCTGATGAACTGCTTGTCATAACTTACCGGCGAGCTCCCCACTGCATACTGGCTTTTATCCCAGAACCGTGAACTGTCGGGGGTCAGAACCTCGTCTATGAGGATTATTTCATTTCCCAGGTAACCGAACTCAAATTTGGTGTCGGCAAGGATGATGCCCAGGGGATCCATGACATCACGGGCGAATTCATATATTCTCAGTGTCAGATCGGCCAGGGTCTCGGCAGCGACGGTTCCCATCTCATTTTTCATCACTTCGATTGATACATTTTCATCGTGGCCCGTTTCAGCCTTAACTGCCGGCGTGAAAAGGGGAGACTCCAGTTTTTCCGCCAACCGAAGGCCCGCCGGCAGGGTGATGCCGCAGACTTTACCGGTTTTCTGGTAATCCTTCCAGCCCGTGCCTATGATATAGCCCCGCGATACACATTCGAAATCGATCCTTTTTGTTTTTTTCACAATGACGGAACGGTCTTTGAGCAGTTCGGGAAAATCGCAGAAGGGTTTAGGGAAATTGTTGAAATTCTTTTCCACGATATGGTTTTTTACGAACCTTATTTTATTGAACCACATATTGGAGATGGTGTTGAGAATTATTCCTTTTCCCGGGATACCGTTGGGGAATATATGGTCAAAGGCTGAAACGCGGTCCGTGGCCACTATAAGCATGTGTTCATCATCAACCTTGTAAAGATCCCGCACCTTTCCGCTGTACTGTTTTCTTAATCCCGGCAGTTTGATCTCTGTTAATGCTTTCATTCTCATTCCCCCTTCAACTCATTTTTTCCCGCAGCAGCTGGTTTACTATCTGGGGATTTGCTTTCCCCTTTGTTTCTTTCATGGCCTGTCCCACCAGGAAGCCCAGGGCCTTTTCCTTGCCGTTCCTGTAGTCCTCAACGGACTGGGGGTTCTCCCGTATAATTCTTTCAATAACGGGTTCGATTTCCGAGAGGTCAGTAACCTGCTTCATTCCTTTTTCTTCAACAATTTTTTCAGGATCATCACCGGTTTTAATCATTTCATCGAAGATATTCTTGGCGATTTTTCCGCTGATCGTGTCGTTGTCAATGAGCTTAAGCAGCCTGGCCATGTGTGAAGGCGTGACAATATACCGGTCAAGTGACTCGGGGTCATCGATCCTGGCCAGGAGTTCACTCAGTATCCAGTTGGATGTCCTTTTTGCCGTGGCTCCTTCTTTGATGACGGCCTCGAAATAGTCGGCCAGCTGGCGGGTGGAAACAAGGATTGCCGCATCGACATCGGACAATTCGTACTGGTCAATGAAACGTCTTTTCTTCTCCGCCGGGAGTTCCGGCAGGCTTTTTCGCAGTGTTTCAATGTAGTCTTCAGCGATGATAATGGGAGGCAGGTCAGGATCGGGAAAATACCGGTAGTCATGGGCATCCTCCTTGGAGCGCATGCTGTAGGTTACCATTCTGTCGGCGTCCCAGAGACGGGTTTCCTGGACGATGGCGCTTTTTTCCCCTTCCTCAAGGAGTTTTTTCTGGCGCTCGATCTCATAATTGATAGCGGCCTTGACGGCCTTAAATGAATTGAGATTCTTGATTTCCACCTTTTCGCCAAAGGGTTCCGTTCCTGCCTCGCGGAGCGATATGTTTACATCACAGCGGAGGCTTCCTTCCTCCATGTTGACATCGGAAACACCGATGTACTTCATGATGGTCTTCAGGTTCTGCAGATATTCATAGGCCTCATCGGCGGAGCGGATATCGGGTTCCGATACTATTTCCGCCAGGGGCACGCCGGTTCTGTTAAGGTCCACGTAAGATATGTTTTTTTTCGGATCCTCGGAGTGAATTGATTTTCCTGCATCCTCCTCGAGATGGAGTCTTGTTATGCCGATCCTCTTGCCTCCGGGAGGGGTATTGATTTCGATGTAGCCGCCCTCGCATATGGGACGGTCATACTGGGATATCTGGTATGCCTTGGGAAGGTCGGGATAGAAATAGTTTTTCCTGTCGAATTTGCTGTACCCGGCCACGGTGCTGTTGATTGCCAGACCGGCAAGAATACCTTTTTTAAGGACTTCTTCATTAAGGACGGGCAGTACTCCCGGCTGTCCCTGGCATACCGGGCATGTCTGGGTGTTGGCTCCGGCGCCGAATTTCGTGGAGCACCGGCAGAAAATTTTTGTAGCTGTATTCAGCTGGACGTGAACTTCCAGGCCTATTACGGGTTCATATGTCATAGGGACCTCATTTTATGCTTGATTTATTAACCGGGAAAAAGAGAAATTTAACAATCGAATCATCACACTGATATAAATACAATTACCGCGAGGAAATATTTGTCAAGGAAAATGGTCCTGATGCAGGGAGATGGATCAGTATTTTTACATATTTGGAAAAATTGCCGGTTATGTTGCCAATTCCCCTGAAACCGGCCTGCCGGTTGACTTAAAAACAGCAACCTATTGTGAGAATAGAGGGGTTCATCAGTGTAATGAAAGGTTTTTTAAAGCATAAGCGTTTTACCATGATAATGGCTGCTGCGGCAGTCATCCTGATGTTGACAGGTTATTGCCTGGGGAAAATATCGGGGAGAAGCCTCATACGGGGATTCATCCTGGAAAGAAGCCGCTATGTCATGTTCCTTTTTACACCGGCCCGGCAGTATTTCCAAATGCTGGTCCTGGTTAATTCCGATGATGAATTGCAGAGGATCGCCGGATATTATGCCCTGCTGGATAACGATCTCATTGATGAGGATTTTCTTCGTGAACGCTTCCAGAAGGAGTCCTCCCTGGCGGCGAAAAGGACTATTCTCTGGGTGTTGGGGCAGGCCGGTAACCGTAAAAAAATACTGGAAATTTATGCCGGTGTATATTCCGCAAGCGGCAATGAACTCCGGATGGAAATACTGAGGTCCATGGAAAGGCTGGATGAGTACTTTTACCTGGAGTTTATAAAGAAAAACAGGATAGACCCGGGAATGCTGAAAGAATAGCGGTATGAATGAGAGAATACTCTGTAAATTTTTCTTGTCAAATAAAGGGTTGTGAGACAGACAGTCTCAATAAAGGCACACCGGGAGGGGATCATGGACGACAGGCAATATATTGAAGATCTTTGTATCAAGGCAAAAAAGGCCTCTACTTTTATAGCCAGGCGCACAACCAGTGAAAAAAATAATATCCTGCTGCGTATCGCATCGCTGCTGCGCGAGAAAAGTGATTATATCATAGCGGAGAACGAAAAGGATATAAACACGGCCCGGGCTGCCGGATTGAGCAGTGCGATGATAGACCGTCTCGTTCTCAACAGGGACCGGATTATGTCTATGTCCGTGTCCGTCGAGGAAATCGCGGCGTTGGAAGATCCCGTGGGCCGCATCGAAAATATGCGCGTCAGACCTTCCGGTATCCGTGTAGGACAGATGCGTGTCCCCATCGGAGTAGTCGCGGTCATTTACGAATCGCGTCCGAATGTCACCACTGATATTGCAGCTCTCTGTATAAAGTCCGGTAACGCCTCCATACTCAGGGGGGGCAGGGAATCGATTCATTCCAACACGGCCCTGTATGGCGTGGTAAAAACGGCCCTGGCAGGGTTTGGATATCCCGAGGAGATCGTGACTCTCATCACCAGGACCGACCGAGAACTGGTATCGTTGCTGCTGAAGAAAAATGACTATATCGATATAGTCATCCCCCGTGGAGGGGAGGGACTCATCAGGCGTGTAACTGAAGAGTCCACCATCCCTGTCATAAAACACGACAAGGGAGTTTGTCATACCTTCATAGATGCCGGTGCGGTAGAGGAAATGGCCAACCGGATCGCGGTAAACGCAAAGGTGCAGCGGCCCGGTGTTTGCAATTCCATGGAAACCCTGCTTATTCACCGCGATTATCCACGCAAGGAATCGCTTCTTCAATCGCTGCTCGACAACAAGGTGGAACTCCGGGGATGCAGAAGAACCGTGGCCCTGATGCCTGCCTCGGTAAAGCCCGCTCTCGAAGACGACTGGGCCATGGAATATCTTGATCTGATCCTGTCAGTTCGCATTGTTGACACCATGGAAGAGGCTATGGATCATATAGCCCGGTACGGTTCAGGACATTCCGAATCAATCGTTACAAATGATTATTTTAATGCCGAGAGGTTTTTAAAAGAGGTGGATTCCTCGGCCGTTTTTGTCAATGCTTCAACCAGGTTTCACGACGGCGGTGAGTTCGGTCTCGGCGCAGAAGTGGGAATATCCACGCAGAAGCTGCATGCCAGGGGTGCCATGGGAGTGGAAGGATTGACGACCCAGAAATATGTTGTTTACGGCAGTGGAGAGATTCGTTAGGTATATATTGAAAATTTTCCGAACCAAGGAGTTGTTGATACATTGAAAAACAGGATTTTTATCGTGGGTTCCATACTGCTGCTTGTGCTGGCGGTGCTGGCGGGAATTTATTTTTACCAGATTAAAACAAGAAATGCCGTTGAGCAGCTGGCGGAAGAAAAGAAGATGATTAATATTCTTCTGGCCGGGAGTAATGAGTACAGGGAACGGACATTCAGTTTTTACGCCATCGTGAGCATTAACCCGGAAAACGGCAATATAGGCATTACGTTCATTCCTCCTGATTTCAAGGTGAAACTCGATGACGAGGGAAAAAAGATTGCGAAGATAAAGGACATGGACCTCATTTATTTTGAAAAGGTGAGGAAGTCATTGTGGCGTGACCTGAAGATGAATGTTCCTTTCTATTTTGAAATATATTCCCCCGATGTTATACGAATCGTTGATATGCTTGAAGGAATAGAATTATTCTTTCTTGATCAGCAATTGAATATGAAAAATGTTTCCTTCGGTATTAATTATTTTGACGGCAGAAAGGTGGTGCAGTATATAAACAGTGTTGAACAGAATTCCATATATTTAAAATATGACAGGATACAGGATCTTCTGCTGACGCTCTACTATAACAGGGAAGGAAAAAAGAAATTTTTTAATGTTGAGTTCATGACGGAGATACTCAGGTCCCTGCAGACGAACCTGCTTCCCCAGGAGCTCATGTCACTGGGTTCATATATATTTAAAGGAGGAAATGTCTTCAGCACGATCGTTCCCGGAGGCATCGAACAGGGGTATTATGTTGTCGATGACATTACCTATAAAATTTATGAAAAAGAATTCTTGACCCCCCTCGTAATCGGCGAGGAAGGGGATCCGGTTATCAAGATAAAAATACTGAACGGCACTGATATTCCCGGACTTGCCAGGAAGGTGCGGAATACTCTGAACCGTGACGGATTGAACGTGGTGGAATTCGGCACTTCCCCGTTCAGGAAAATGGATCATTCGCTGATCATCAGCCGTAAGGGGGACCTGGACGCCGTGCGCAAGGTGTCGGAGCTTACCGGTATCAATAGTATTCATTACATCATTGACAATTCACTGCTGCATAATATTTTAATTATACTCGGCGAGGATATGGCTAAATGACCATTGAGGACCAGCGGAACAATATAGACATAACGGCTGTTTTAAAAAAATGCGGCCAGGCCCTTGACGATAAAAAGGCCGAGGAAACGGTCATCGTCAATATAAGCAAAGTCAATCCCTACTTTGATTATTTCATCATAACCACGGGAAGCAGTGTTGTGCACTGCAAGGCACTGGCGCGTGAAGTTCGGCAGTGCCTTTATTCTCAGGGCGTCAAGGAACGAGGCAAGCCCGATCTTAATTCGGGATGGATCGTATTGGATTTTAACGACATCGTTATCCATATCTTTACCGAAGAGATGCGGGCCTACTATAAGCTGGAAAAACTGTGGGCCGACGGTGACCGGGTAAAACTGTAAAAAATACTTGACTTCCGCCCCTGTCATGCCTTTCAAATCATTTTTATAAAAAAAATAATATACTTTATTGTGAATAGTTCAGAGCAACATTCCCGGTGATTGCCTGCTCATCTTTTTTAATTATTTTAACCCGGGGCTTGGGGAGGGGAAGTGCAAATACTGCTGACACTGCGCTCTTCAAATGAAATTATGATGGCCCAGAAAGACCTGTTGAAGGCAGGTATACGGATATCCATCATTGGCATGCCCAGGGATATTTCACATGAGTGCGGCGTTGCTATCGCATTCAGTGATGCCGATCTGGAAAGAGTCCGGACGGTTATAGGCGAGCATGTGTACGGTAACGCCGAATTTTTCCGGCATGGTGAAAACTGTTATGAAAAAATTCATGGGGAATCGCATGGGGCATAACGTGCAGGGGAAACATGATAAATTTTTCTTGCAAATTATTTTTATTGGGGTAAAATGAAGATTCCCCTTTCAACAGGGCTGTATCCTTCTCGCCTCAGCAAGGCAGGAAGTGATGTTTTTTTAATAAAGTTTAACACAATATGATTTATCAATGTAAATTAATAATAAGGAGATTATCATGACAATTATAACCGATGTCAGGGCACGGGAGGTGCTTGATTCCAGGGGTAATCCCACGGTTGAGGTTGATGTAGAGCTCTCTTCCGGTTTCAGGGGAAGGGCCATTGTTCCATCAGGAGCATCCACGGGCGAGCATGAAGCAGTAGAACTTCGTGATGGAGACAAGAGCAGGTATCTCGGTAAGGGAGTTCTCAACGCCGTGGCAAATGTCAATGAGAAGATAGCCGGGTCCATAATCGAAATGGACGCCATGAATCAGATTGAGATCGATAATGTCCTTATAGAACTCGATGGTACACCAAATAAAGCCAAGCTCGGCGCGAACGCCATTCTTGCCGTGTCCCTGGCCTGTGCAAAGGCTGCTGCAGAAACCCTGGGCATGCCTCTGTACCGATACCTGGGAGGAGTGAACGCCTGTGAACTCCCTGTTCCGATGATGAATATCCTTAACGGCGGATCCCATGCCGATTCAAATGTTGATTTGCAGGAATTCATGGTAATGCCCGTGGGAGCAGTTAATTTCCGCGAGGCACTGCGCATGGGTGCGGAAACCTTTCATGCCCTGAAAAGCGTTCTGAAGGGAAAGGGATATAACACGGCCGTGGGTGATGAAGGCGGTTTCGCTCCCAGTTGCAAATCCAATGAGGAGCCTCTTGAGCTCATCATGGAAGCCATAACCAAGGCGGGGTACAAGCCCGGCAGTGACATCATGATCGCCCTTGACCCGGCCTCAAGCGAATTTTACGACAAGGGAAAGAAAAAATATATTTTCTCCAAGAGTGATGGCAGCGAACGGGATGCGGCACAGATGGTGGATTACTGGGAGAAACTGGTCAATGCCTTCCCGATTATTTCCATTGAAGATGGTCTTGCCGAGGATGATTGGGACGGATATAAAATATTTACCGAGAGAATGGGTAAGCGCATTCAGCTTATGGGTGACGATCTCTATGTGACAAACACGGAAAGGTTGAAAAAGGGGATCGATATGGGTGTAACTAATTCTATCCTCATCAAGCTTAACCAGATCGGGACTCTCACTGAAACCATGCGGGCTATTGAAATGGCCCAAAAGGCCGGATTTACCGCCGTTGTTTCCCACAGGTCAGGTGAGTCCGAGGACACAACCATTGCCGACCTGGTAGTGGCCACCAATGCCGGCCAGATAAAAACAGGCTCCGCTTCACGAACCGATCGCATAGCCAAGTACAATCAGCTGTTGCGCATTGAAGAGGAACTGGGGGCCATGGCTGTTTTCCGGGGGAAAGGAGCGTTTTACAACCTTGCCTAGAAAGAAGCGGCTTACAGCCTTTATATTGATATTTTTCCTCTCCGGCATCTATGTCTTTATCTTCGGAGAAAGCGGGCTGCTGGAGAGGCTGGTTCTTGAGAAAAAGAGGGCCGGGTTTATTGAAAATATCGCTGATTTGAAGGAGGAAAATAAAAGGCTCAGAGAATTGCTGAACAGGTATTCTGAGGGCAGGCTTTCGGAAAAAGATATCCTTGATTCGGGATTTACAGCCGGAGATGAGAGGATTCTTTCACTGCATGGCGTGAAGGATCAGGATGATAAAGTGAGAGAACCTGCCGATGTATTGGAAAGCGCTGTGCGGTTGAGCCATTTGCGGATTATATGGGTTGTTGTTTCGATGCTTATTCTGTTGTTCTATTTCAGCAGGAAGGAAAAACGGGAAGAGGCGGAGGACAATGCATATTAACAGGGATTTCAGCACTCACGATGTAGATGTGCTCCAGAGGCAGTTACGGAGTAAGAATGTGCATATTGCCGGAATCCTCCAGCGCTGTCCCCACGGTTATCCCGCAATTGTTATACTGAATCCTGAAAAAACCGAAAAAGACGGCGAAAACCATCAAAAAGAATTAAATTTTACCTCAATTTCCACACCCCTCTGGTTGACATGTCCCCATCTCAATGATAGAATTCATATATTAGAGTCGGGGGGTTTCGTGAAGAAAATCGAAAAATACATGCAGAATGATTCGGAAATGGGCTCCTTCATGATCAGGGCCCATGTTCATTATGCTATTTTGAGAAAGAACATTTATAAGCAGTTTTCACGGTATAGCCCTTTGGTGGAAAAATATGGATATGTGTTCAACGCAGGAATCGGCGGCATACGGGAAAAAAGTTCAGTGAAATGCCTTCATCTCCATGTTGCACATTTTGCCGCGTGTGAGGACAATGTTGTGGGAAAAATTACCCTTGATTTGCTTGAGGGTGATAAATTTTGCAAGGAGGTGAAATGTAAAAAATGTATTCGATAACTAAAGAAGTTATTCCTGTTAAGCGGGTTAAAAAAGACGGGTCTCTCGACAGAGAGATTGTAGAAAGAATTGCTGCTCAGTTGCGGGACGGAAAGATGGCCGCCATGCCTGTTGATTCCGTCTTTGGCATAATAGGCAAATTCGGCGAAATAAATGAAAGAAGGATAGCGTCACTGTACTGTGAAAAAAGTGATAATGTCGTTTACATGATATCCTCCTTTAAAATGCTCGACGAACTGGCAGACATAGATAAAACAGAGTTTGATTTTCTCCACAGGGTGTGGCCCGGTGAGGTGGTAGTCAAGCTGAAGCGGAAAAATCCTGTGAAGGCAAATCCTATCATATCAGTACGCTATCCTAAAAACAAGTTTGTCCAGGATATAATCAGCAGAGTCGATGCGCCCTGCATTTTTACGGCCTGTCTGCGGTTCAGGAATAAAAGAATATTCAAGACCACAGATATTTTTGAAAAATACAAGAAGGCCAATATCATCCTCCTCATTGAAGAGTTCTGCAAAAAGCATCCTTCACCTACCATAATTGATGTTGCACGGGGAGAACTGGTAATTGAGAATGAAGGAAGGATTCCGGCCGAGGAGATCAAGTCGCTCTATTTTTTGTAAAAGATGCAGAAGAGAAGGACCGTCCTGTCTGAAAGGACCCGCTTTATTTCAGAAGGTGATGGGCAAAAACTTCCCGGTGTGATGAGAGCATGATCATGCCCGTTTGTTGTGAGATCCCCATGCCGCGTTAATATCCAGCCCCGGCTTATTTTTTTAGACACTGTTTCCGCCCCTGCGTATTCATTCCGTAGAGAATTTCTTTTTTTTATTTTTGAATTAAAAATCTGTAGACGCCTCGTATATTACGGGCACAATGTTGCCGTGTGATGAAAGAAGGATTGTCCGTGTTTACATGCCGATGAAAAAATTACTGATTACATCTCTGTTTGTTATCTTGTTCCATGCCGCTGTATTTCCTTTCGGGAAAAACAAGGTTGATTACGAGGTATTCCGCTGGAGCATCATCAAGACGATACACTTTGATATTTACTATCCCGGGGACATGCATGAGCTGGCCCTCGAATCGGCCAGGATTGCCGAAGAGGGTTATCTGCGGATTGCCGACTACCTCAACCATGAACTTACCGATGTGATTCCCATCATCATCTATCCGTCGCATATCGCCTTTCAGAATAACAATATAATACCCTATCTCATCGGTGAAGGGACGGGAGGCTTTACCGAGGCCCTGAAGAACAGGGTAGTTGTTCCATTTACCGGCTCCTATGATGAACTGCGCCATGTCCTGACACATGAACTGGTCCACGCCTTTCAGTTTAACATGCTTTTTGCCGATTCCTCGGGCGATCTCATGAGCAGGTTCGGTTTTGGGAGAATTCCCCTGTGGTTCGTGGAAGGCATGTCGGAATATCTCTCCATCGGGTTTGATGAAAGCGCAGACATGGTGATGCGGGATGCACTTTTCAATGAAAATTACGCGTCTCTCATTGATCTCACCATGATGCGCATCAGGTCCCCTTATCTTCTATACAAGGAGGGCCAGGCCTTTTTTTATTTTCTCGAGGTGAAATACGGAAAGGCAACGGCCGGGGAGCTGTTCAGGGATCTGCGTGACATGAAGGATATTAAGGATGTCTTCAAGGCCCATACCGGAAAGGACCTGGTTGAATTGGATACAGAATGGATACGTTTTTACAAAAAACGATATTTTCATCTTGTCAGCGATAAAAACTTCCACGATGAAGAGGGCGAGCAGATTACTTTTCATGAAAAAACCTATTCTGCCATGAATGTTTTCCCGGCGGTTTCGCCTGACGGAAAAAAAGTCGCCTATCTTTCCGACAGGGATATTTATACAAGGATAGTCATCAAATACCTGGGAAAGAAAAAAGACAGGGAAGATAAAGTCGTGAAGGTTGTTCTCGAGGGCGACAATACCTCCTCCTTTGAGGGAATGCATCTTCTCGACAACAACCTGAGCTGGAGCGGTGACGGGAAAACACTGCTGTTCGTCGCTCAGGCCAGGGGAAGGGATGTCCTCTATATTATTGATCCCGGGAAAGGAGATGTCCTGGAGAAGATTATTCTTCCCATGCGTTCCATCAAGCATCCTTCTCTTTCAAGGGATGGCAAACAACTGGTTTTCACCGGTGTTGCCGGCGGCTATTCCGATATTTACCTATATGACCGGCCTTCAAAAAAACTCATGCGTCTTACCGATGATCTCTTTACCGATATAAATCCCGTCATAAGTCCCGACAACAGGTCCGTTTACTATTCCTCGAACCGGAGTGAGGGCGGCAGCCCGTTTAACCGGAATTATGATATACATGTGATCAATCTCATTACCGGGGAAACGAAAGCCGTTGTAGCCGCTGAAGGTAATGATATGCAGCCCGCCATAAGCGACGATGGAGGGAGACTGCTCTTTGTTTCCAACAGGTCCGGCATCTACAATGTCTACAGTCATGATATCGCCGCGGGAAAGACCGTCAAGCTGACGGACATGCTCTGCGGGGCCTTCCATCCCACGTGGTTTCCCGACGGCAAAAAAATTGCCATGGTGGCCTACCAGAACCTGGGGTATGACATACTGCTGAAAGATATCGAGAACAGTACCGGATATGCGGATAATATAAAAAAGGATACGGAATATGTGGATGTCGCTTTCGGGCCCTCTTATTTTAATCTCGGTGATGCCGCCTTTACGGGCTACGAGCCCCGGTTCAGCAGCGACTGGCTTTTCCTGGGAGTAACGGGGACCGTCAATTATGGATTTGCCGGATTCATCCAGATGGCCATGTCGGACAACCTGGGGAACCATCGTATGGTCCTCACGGGAAACTACATCCGTCAGAACAGCAACAATGACCTCAATTTCGATGCCGCCTATTTTTACCTGAAGAACAGGCTCGACCTGGGCATCGGCGCCTTCAGTCAGACAAATCCCTTCCTTATTTATTCCATTGCCGACATCAACGATCTCATTCACAATGTGAACTTCGGGACCCTGTATATGCGCCATTACGGGGGATATGCGATTGCCAGTTATCCCTTTCACCGGTTTCTGCGTATGGATATGAAGGCCACTGTCGCCAGGTATGAGCGGGATTACTCCGTATATGATTCACGGCCCGATGTCTACGCCAACCTCAATCAGCTGGCAGTATCGCTCAGCTATGACAATGTTCTGTGGGGGCCCATGGTACCGGCCGATGGATTCCGGGGCAGCATATCCTTTGAGCAGGCCTTTAATCTGAGCGGGCAGGATTTCACCTTCTCAAGTTTTGACGCGGACCTGAGAAAATATTTCCTCATTAATAAAAGGCACATAATCGCCCTGCGGGGCGTGTACGGAAAAATATTCGGTCCGGACAGCGATTCCTTTAAGTACTATATGGGCGGTTTCAGTACCCTGCGCGGGCATCCCTTCCTGGCCTATAACGGCAAGAACATGGTCCTTTTCAATGCCGAGTTCCGTTTTACGGCACTGGAAGGGATGAAGCTGGGATGGCCGCTGTACCTGGGCATCGGCCAGATTGGCGGTGTTCTTTTTACCGATATTGGTTCGGTCTGGGACGGTGATTATGAATTTATTGATAAGGAAACCGGGCAGTTCGCTGATTTTAAGACCGATATGGGATTTGGCCTGCGTTTCGCACTATATCCTATTATAATTTTAAAACTTGACTTCGCCTGGCCCTTTTATAAAACAGGGTTCGGTAATATGGATATTATTTTCAGCCTCGGATTCGAATACTAGGCTGTGCCTGCTTAATTTTTCTATTAAAAAAATTAATGATTATGTCTTCCTGTTATTCTTGTGTACATTAATACCATGTCTCCTGTATGTTTTGAATGAAAAAACAGTGTCTTCAATTTTATATAATTGTGAATTATTGCTGGATTTTTATTCTATATTTCTTCATAAGGGATATGCCCTGACGATAATGGGAGTGTATGTTGAAGTCATTATTACAATAGCGGTGTTTATATGGACAGGCTGTTGCATCTATAGAGCATGAAGGGAGAGCAATGACAAGGAAATCTGAGTTTAAAAGAAAGACAAAAGAGACAGATATCTCCGTAGACCTGGAGCTCATGAGCCTGAAAGAGGCACGGATAAACAGCGGCGTGCCTTTTTTTGATCACATGCTTGCCTCCTTTGCAAGGCATGGCAGATTATTTATTGATCTTCAGTGCCGGGGCGATAATGATATCGACGATCACCACACCGTTGAAGATATAGGTATTTGCCTGGGAACCGCTTTCCAGAAAGCCCTGGGAGACAAGGCCGGCATAACCCGTTTCGGTGATGCCGTTGTACCCATGGATGATGCCCTTACCATGGTGGCCGTTGATCTTTCCGGCCGTCCCTATTTTTCTCACCGGGGAATTGAACTGAAGGGCTACATCAACCGGTTTAGCGAGGAACTGACCCTGGAATTTCTGCGCTCCTTTGCGGGGAATGCAGGCATCAATCTCCATATCAATGTCCTCTATGGAGAGAACAGGCACCATATTCATGAATCCATATTCAAGGCCATGGGCGTGGCCCTCTATAAGGCCGTGTCGCTTGATCCTTTTCTGGCGGGATCAGTGCTTTCTACAAAGGGGACAATTTAATGATCACCGTAATCGATTACGGCATGGGGAACCTGCGTTCCGTCGTGAAGGCTGTGGAACTGTATACCGACAGGGTGCGGGTGAGCAGCGATCCGGCAGTCATAAAAGAATCCGATGCCCTCATCATGCCCGGTGACGGAGCCTTTGCCATGGCCATGAAACACCTCCATGAAATGGGCTGGATAGATCCGTTGCGGGAGTTCATTGCCGGTGGCGGACTTTTTTTTGGCATCTGCCTGGGATATCAGCTGCTCTTTTCCTCCAGCGAGGAATTCGGATTTACGAAGGGCATGGATATCGTTCCCGGTGAAGTGGTGAAGTTCAGTGATGCGGACATGAAGGTCCCCCATATGGGCTGGAACTCTGTTTCATTCGTATCCGATTCGCCCTTTCTCAGGGGCCTGGAAAACGAAAGTTATTTTTATTTCATACATTCATTCTATCCCGAGGTGAGGGACCGGAGCTGGGTTGTCGGCGAGGTAAGTTATGGAAAAACTTTTCCCTGCATAGTAGGGAAGGGCAATCTCATCGCGACGCAGTTCCATCCCGAAAAAAGCCATACCTGCGGGCTCAGGATAATCGAAAATTTTGTGAGGGCTGCATGCTGATCATACCCGCTATAGACCTGAAAAACGGCAACTGTGTCCGCCTTCTCCAGGGCGATCCCGAGAAGGAAACGGTTTATTCCACGAATCCGCGCGAAATGGCAAAGAGTTTCGAAGATATGGGCGCGCAGCTCATTCATGTGGTTGACCTGGACGGCGCTTTCGAAGGGCGTCCCGTCAATTTTGACCTGGTCGCATCCATAGCGCGTGCGGTGAAAATTCCCATTGAAATAGGCGGCGGTATCCGCAGCGGCGAAACGGTGCGTCGGTATCTCGATGCGGGCATAGGGCGCATAATCCTGGGCTCCGTCATTCTGGAAGACGAGTTCGATAATCTCCTGGCCGACCATAAAGAAAGCCTGGTTGCCGGCATCGATGCGAAGAACTCCATGGTGGCCGTAAAGGGATGGAAAGACGTCACTTCCGTGAGCGCCGATGAAATAATTACCAAGGTAATGGACCGGGGAATCGGTGAAATAATTTATACGGATATTTCCACCGATGGCATGCTCAGCGGGCCTAACATGGGAGCATACGAACATATCCTTGAAACATTTCCCGGTATCCGTCTTATCGCCTCAGGCGGTGTATCCTGTCTCGAAGACCTGGCAGCGCTATCCCGTCTTGAAGAAAAGGGGCTCAGGGGAGCCATCGTGGGCAAGGCGATTTACGACGGACGTATCGATCTTCGCCGGGCTCTGAAGGAGATACATTGATTTCTGTATTGAAAAAGAATATACGGGAAAAATCTTCATGCATGAGCAGCTGGATTTAAGAGATGGACATGGAAATAACCTGGCCAATAGAAATTGAACAATACGAGCGCAAGATTTATGATCTGAAGCAGCTCATTGAGATAAGCAAGGGGCTTAATTCCACCCTTGATTATAACACCCTCATCGAGTCAATATTGTTGACCTGTATGGGGCAGATGCAGCTTTTAAAAGCCGGTATTTTTCTCAAACGCGGTATCGGTTCTGATAATTTTGTCCTGCACCGCAACTATAAGGGCTTTGAAATAGACCACTCCCAGGAGTATGAATTTTCCTACGAAGATTCAATGACAGGACTCATGGAATCATTCTCGCGCTGTTACACCATGCCGGAATTAAAAATACATGGTTTTCAATCATCGGCCCTTGAAGTGCTCCATCGGCTTGATCCCAGCCTGGTGGTCCCTCTTGTAGGGAAGGGACATATGAACGGAATCATAATACTGGGCGAACGGATCAACCAGGGTGGGTTCAGTGAAGTGGAGAAGGAATATCTGCTTAATATTGCATCCCTGGCCAGCATAGCCATTCATAATGCCAGCCTCTATGAGATGGCCACCACGGACATGATGACTAAGCTGAAAATACATCACTACTTCCATTCAGCCATGGAGGAGGAATTTGAACGCACAGTGAGGTTCAACCGGCCTCTGTCTCTCATCATGGCCGATATCGATCATTTTAAACAGTTTAACGATACCTATGGACACTCCGCCGGAGACCACGTACTCAAGGTCGTGGCCAATCTCCTGAAGGAAAATATCCGTCCCATGGACATAGCGGCCCGGTACGGGGGGGAGGAGTTTGCCATTATCCTGCCCAAGACCGATATGACCGAGGCCCTTATCGTGGCGGAACGGATACGGCAGAATATCAGCACCGAAATTATCCGGTACGAGGACAAGCACCTCAATGTCACCATTTCCGTGGGGCTCACCCAGATGGATATTGACAGTGATAAAAGCAAAAAAGATGTCATCACCCGGGCTGACAAGGCGCTCTACATGTCGAAGAACAGCGGCCGCAACACGGTTTCGTTCATGTAAGAAAAAAAACGTATTATGTCGCATAAAACCCCGGAATGGGCCCGTATTTATCATTTATTTTGTTGACATATTCCCGCATCGCGTACTATATGACATCTTGTTTGCTTCAGGGCCCATAGCTCAGTCGGTTAGAGCGGCTGACTCATAATCAGTAGGTCCGGGGTTCGAATCCCTGTGGGCCCAGATATGGGGGAAAAACCCCACATTATATAGAGAGGAAGTGATAAAATGTACGCCATAGTTGAAATTGCCGGAAAACAGTATAAGGTTGAGAAGGATATCACCATTGAAGTTGATAAACTTGACAGACAGGAAAATGAGGATTTTGATATTGATAAAGTTATTCTTTTTGCCAATGGCGATGATGTACAAGTCGGCCAGCCCTATCTCGCGGGTGTCAAGGTGAAGGTTCAGTTCATCAAGAATATCAAAAGTAAAAAAGTCCGCGGAGTAAAATTCAAGAAGAGAAAAAATTATACACGGACTCTGGGACATCGACAAAATTATTCTCAGTTGAAGATCAAAGATCTGGTGGTGAGCTGAATAGTTTGATACGGATTACGTTATCAAATATAGCATATGATGATCGAGTAGTACTGGAGGATGACAGTCGGAAAAAGGTAATGGTCCAGGTAGAAGGACACGCAGGCGCGGGAGTAAAGGGAAATGATCCTGTGTGCGCGGCGGTGTCTGTCCTGGCAGGGACCCTGGTAATCGGTATAAGCAGAATAGCGGGAATTCCCCAGAAAGTGGATCAGCGGGAAGGATTTCTCCGGACAGAGATTGAACTTGGAGAATCCCTGCCGGAAAAACTGGAAATACTTTTTACCATGCTCAATTTTTTTATCATTGGAATTCTCGAAATCAAGAGAACGGCCGATGAAGCACTGACTGTGATTTTTGAATCCAACGAAATATGATAATAGTCTGATATAAGGAAGGAGAAGAAAATGGCACACAAGAAAGGCGGCGGATCAACAAGAAACGGACGCGACTCCCAATCCAAGAGACTGGGCGTTAAAAGATACGGCGGGCAGGTTGTCACCGGCGGTACCATCCTGGTACGGCAGCGCGGGACGAAAATTCATCCCGGCAACAACGTGGGCCGCGGCGGTGACGATACACTTTTTGCGAAAATTGACGGTGTTGTGACTTTTGAGCGATATGATAAAAAAAGGAAAATGGTTTCCATCTATCCCGTTGCTCAGTAGTCTTATTTTTGAATACAACTCGTAATAATATACCGCGGATCGCGTATGGATACTTCTGTACGCGATTTGTTATTTATGGACAATGATATATGCCCAGGTTTACCGATACAATTGAAATACATGTGAAAGCCGGCGACGGCGGAGCGGGAGCGCTTTCCTTCCGGCGGGAGAAGTACGCTCCCAAGGGCGGGCCTGACGGCGGCGACGGCGGGAAGGGCGGTTGCGTGTATATCCAGGCGGACCGCCGGTATTACAACCTTTCACATTTTTTTAAAAACAAATTGTACCAGGCGCAGAGGGGGCACCAGGGCTCGAGCCAGAACAGGCACGGTGCCGACGGAGAAAATCTGACCATCTCCGTACCGCCGGGAACACAGGTTATCAATGCAGAAACCGATGAAGAGATCATAGACCTGGTCAATGACGGGGATATCTGCATGGTGGCTGAGGGAGGCATCGGCGGCAAGGGAAACGCGTTTTTTAAATCATCGACACACCAGACACCGCGTATGTCGCAGCCGGGAATGCCCGGCGAAGAGGTGACGCTTCACCTCAATCTCAAGCTCATCGCCGACATCGGTCTCATCGGTCTGCCCAATGCGGGAAAGTCCACGCTTCTCTCGGTGTTGACTAACGCAAAACCGAAAATTGGCGATTACCCCTTCACCACCCTGATCCCCAACCTGGGGATCGTGGAACGGGGAGATATAGTGTACAGTATTGCCGATATTCCCGGTATAATCGAAGGCGCGCACATGGGGCACGGACTGGGACTGTCATTTCTGCAGCACATTGACCGGGTTCGGGCCCTGCTGTATCTCATTGACTGCACGGGAGAAAACCTCAAATACAACCTGGAATTGCTGAAGGCCGAACTGAAGACTTACAATGAAAATCTCCTTGAACGGCCCGCCTATATTCTGCTCACCAAAATAGATCTTATCGATGAAACTGAACTCGCTGAAAAAATCAGCGAGCTGGAGCCGGAAATAGTGATCCCCATTTCATCTCTGGAAGGGGAGAATATCGATACTCTTTTAAAAATTCTTGATGGTCTGATGGAAGAATACAATGCCACGCAGGGAACTGATTAAAAACGTCCGCCGTATTGTAGTGAAAATCGGCACATCCTCTCTCACCGAAGGGGGGAAAATCTCCGGTGATAAGATATCCCGCTTTGTCAGTGATATCGCCGCAGTGAAAAAACAGGGCTACCAGGTGATCATAGTTTCTTCGGGAGCCATAACGGCCGGTGCCGGCCAGATCAATAAAAAGCGCGAAACCCTCAGCATTCCGGAAAAACAGGCCATGGCAGCCGTGGGGCAGGTCATCCTCATAAACGAATACCGCAAACATTTCATAAAAAAGGGATACAACGTGGGGCAGATACTCCTCACCGAGGATGATGTGAAACACCGACGGCGTTTCCTCAACGCCCGGCATACCATGGAGGCCCTGCTGGAACTCGATGTTATCCCCATTGTAAACGAAAATGATACGGTCGTGGTCAAGGAAATAAAGTTCGGCGATAATGATACGCTCTCGGCCCATGTGGCGAGCCTGATCGATGCCGATCTCCTGGTTCTCCTGTCTGACGTGGACGGTTTCTTCTGGGACCTGGCGGATGCGAAACCCGTTGAGGAAATCAGGAAGATCACCCCGGAGATACTGGAGCGCGCCGGTGGGTCGGGGTCCGCTGACGGCACGGGCGGGATGATGACCAAGATACGGGCCGCCGAGATGATCATTCATTTTGGTGAGAAGATGATCATCGCCAACGGCTGTGAGGAGAAGGCCGTACAGAGAATAATGAAGGGTGAAAATATCGGCACCATTTTCATCGGCAACGAGAAGCGTCTTTCCAGCAGGAAGAAATGGGTGGCCCTGCGCAAGGCCCGGGGAACGCTGGTATTGGATGACGGGGCTGTGGACGCCCTGGTGAACAAGAAAAAGTCCCTCCTGGCCTCGGGAATACTCACTGTGGACGGAACCTTTGATATGGGAATGGCCGTTGATCTCGCCGACAAAAACGGCGCTGTTGTGGGTAAAGGTATCGTGAACTATAACAGTGGAGAACTGGACCGCATAAAGGGAAAGAATACAAGGCATATCCGGGAAATCCTGGGAAGTACCTACTTCGAAGAAGTCATCAACCGCGATGATATGATAATATTTTGATTACCCCGGCAAAAGAATTCCAGCCATATATTAACTGCCCTTGCCACCCCTGGCAGGGGTTAAAGTATCAGATCCTTTTTTTTAAGCCCCCTTCGGGGGCGGCGGAATTTCATTTATAAAAAGCGGCAGATTTCTCCGCCGGGGGACCATAGAACCATCGTGTCTCTGTGCCCCTGTGGTTGATTTTTTCTTCGCTATATTACTTGATAAAATGAATTGACACAAAAAAGTGCCCCTTTACAAGTGATTTGATTATCTCAGAAAAGGAGTCACTATGAAACTGTCACGATATATGGTCCCCACCCTGAAAGAGGACCCCTCCGATGCCGTGGTCACGAGCCATCGGCTTATGATGCGCGCCGGGCTCATCCGCAAGGAATCGGCCGGCATGTATGTCTATCTGCCCATGGGGTTCCGCGTTTTACGAAAAATCATGAACATCGTCCGTGAGGAGATGGACCGCACCGGCGCCCTGGAATTCCTTATGCCCGAAATGACCAGTGCCGATCTCTGGAAGCAGTCGGGGCGATGGGATACCATGGGGCCCGAGATGTTTCGCATAAAGGACCGCAACGGCATGGAATACGCACTTGCTCCCACGCACGAAGAGGCCTTCACCAGCGTGGTAAATTCAATCATATCGTCATACCGTGACCTTCCCGTCACTGTGTACCAGATCAATACCAAGTTCCGCGACGAGATACGTCCCCGCTTCGGCGTCATACGCAGCAAGGAATTCATCATGAAGGACGCCTATTCCTTTGACCTGAACGACGAGGGGCTGGAGAAATCATACCAGTCCATGCGCCAGGCATACAGGAAAATATTCGAGCGCTGCGGCCTGGATACCATCCCCGTTGAGGCCGATACGGGCTCCATGGGGGGAAGCAACTCCGAGGAGTTCATGGTGGCTTCGGAGGTAGGCGAGGAATACCTGCTTCTCTGTGACAGCTGTGGATACCGTGCGAACCAGGAAAAGGCTGAGTATAAAAGGAAAGAAACGGCCGGTTCCGCAGGGGAATTGCAGGAGCTGAAGATTGTTGATACACCGGCGGTGCGCACCATCGATGAGCTGGTGGACTTCTTCAAGGCCTCGGCGGGCATATTTATGAAAAGCATTATCTATCTTGCCGACGGCAAGCCAATCATGGCCGTGGTTCCCGGCGACCGGGAAATAAATGAGCATAAACTGAAAAATGTCCTGGGAGCCGCTGAACTGGAACTGGCCCCGGACACTGTCGTGGAGGAAGTGACGGGAGCACCCGTGGGATTTGCCGGACCGGTGAAAGGACCGAAGGTCCGCACGGTTTATGATATCGCCGTGAAGGATATTTCAAACGGTATAACCGGCGCCAATGCCCGTGATAAACATTTTGCCGGCGTCAACCCGGGAAGGGATCTGCAGATTAAAGAGGCCTTTGATATAACCTCGGCCGTTGCGGGCGATGCCTGTCCGCGATGCAGTGCGGCCATGTATGTAAAAAAGGGCATCGAGGTAGGTCACATATTCAAGCTTGGATACAAGTATACAAAATCCATGGATGTATCGGTCCTGGACGAATCGGGAAAAGCTGTGATGCCCATCATGGGCTGTTACGGTATCGGTGTAAACAGGACCATGGCAGCCGTTGTTGAACAGCATTATGATGAGAGGGGGATAGTCTGGCCGCAGTCCATAAGCCCCTTTGATGTTCACCTCGTGGGCCTGGCCAAAAATGACGATGAGATTAACCGGGTGGAGGAGATTTATTCGCTCCTCCTGGACAACGGCATCGATGTGCTTTACGATGACCGGAAGGCAAGTCCGGGTTTCAAATTCGCCGACGCTGATCTCATGGGTATTCCTGTTCGTATTACCGTGGGAAAAAGCTTTTTTCAGGACGGGGATATAGAAATCAAACTCAGGACTTCAAAAGATCTGGAAAAAATCAAATCCAATACCCTCGTGGAGAAGATAAAAACGCTGATTTAAGAGGAGAATAGTGCAAAGAAAACCCGGTGAACTCTCTTATACTATAAATTTGTTTGTCTAAAAAATTACAGATAGAAGTCGATTAATATTGACATTTATTTATCGCTTATAAGAATTGTATAAGGACTCATTGTAATTGTTTATAAAAACTAAACGTAAGGGAGTATAACGATGAAGATTGTTGTTTGTCTGAAACAGGTTCCAGATATGGAATCAAAATTCAAGATCATTGACGACAGCAAAGTTGACGAGTCACAAATAGCGTTCAAAATCAATGATTTTGACAACTATGCTGTTGAAGCTGCTCTTCAGTTAAGAGAAAAAGCTGGTGGAGAAGTTATTATCGTCACTGCTGGTCCTGAAAGGGCTGCAAAAGACATCAGACAGGCCTTTGCTATGGGAGCTGACTGGGGAATTCATATCAACGACCCGGCGGTTTTCGAAGGCGACAATTTTGTCATTGCATCAGCTCTGACAAAAGCAATTGAAAGCATTGGCGGTGTTGATCTGGTTCTTACCGGTGTTCAGGCCGAAGATGATCAGTCAGCTGTTACCGGTGTTATGATTTCCGAAATGCTGAACCAGCCCAGTGTTACTAACGTAGTTAAACTGGTCATGGAGGGAACCGACATGACAGTTAACCGTGAGCTCGAAGGTGGACTGAATGAAGTAATCGGTCTTTCCGCTCCGGCTGTTCTTTCAATTCAATCAGGTATCAATGAGCCCCGATATCCGACCCTTCCTGGAATCATGAAAGCCAAGAAGAAAAGACTGGATGCTAAATCAGGCGGCGACCTTGGCGTGAGTGCCTCGGCAAAAACAGAGTTTGTTAAAATGTACTTTCCTGTTTCCGAGCACAAGGCTGAAATCCTCACGGGTGATCCTGCAACTGCAGCGGCAACTCTCGTTGACAAACTGAAAAACGTAGCTAAGGTGATATAAGGGGGTATTTGATATGGCTAAAATAGTAGTTATTGCAGAGCATAGAAGTGGTAAATTAGCCGACAGCACGCTGGAATTGTGCAAAGCGGCGAAACAACTCGCCTCCGAACTCGGATGCACGGCCGCGGCTGCGGTTTTCGGTAAAGATGACAGTATTGCGCAGGAAGTGGCAAAATATATTCCTGAAGTTCTTTCAGTGACCGATGGGGCTCTGGAAAAATATACGTCTGACGCATATGTTCAGGCAGCAAAGGCCGTTGCGGCCCAGGATGTGAAAGGATTTCTCATAGCCCAGAGCTATGACGGTGTTGACTTCGCAGCGAAAGTTGCCATGGCCATCGACGGTGCCATCATTTCCAACTGTGTCAATGTCAAGGGTGAAGGCGGAGCGGTCATTGTAACCCGTAACGTATTCAACGGCAAAATCCAGGAAGTTAAGAAAGTTAAAACCGATAAATTTGTTTTTACCTTCGAAAAAGGCGCATATGATATGGAAGCTGCAGGCGGAGCAGGATCTGTTACTGCAGTTTCAGCCTCAATCAGCGGTGTAAGAACAACGGTTAAAGAAATCGTGGCCACCATGGCCGGTTCTGTAGATATCTCCCAGGCAAAAATCATAGTTGCCGGCGGCCGCGGCTGCAAAGACGGAGATAAATACAAGGACGTCATCATTCCCCTGGCAAAGAAACTGGGCGGCGAATATGCTGCATCACGTCCCGTTGTTGACTCGGGTTGGACAGAAGCCGCCCGTCAGGTCGGTCAGTCAGGTAAAGTTGTTGCTCCGGACCTGTACATCGCAGCAGGTATCTCGGGCGCCATCCAACACGTAGCCGGTATGAAAGGATCTCAGTGTATAGTTGCTATCAATAAAGACCCTGAAGCTCCTATTTTCAACCTGGCCACCTATGGTATCGTGGGAGATCTTTTCGAGGTTATCCCTGCCATGATGGATAAACTGTAAGAAAATTCAGACTGAAAATATAAAAGCCGTCCTGGAATAATCCGGGGCGGCTTTTTTTATTGTTCTGTAAGCAGGCTTATTTTCTTTTCATCATGGGGAAGATATCGGTGCGGAACATGACTCCTGAGATGACCCTTCCGCTGTAGACATAGCTCATATCATCGCCATGTGTATCCCGCAGCATTTCGAGGCAGTTGAAATCACCGAGAATACCGATAAAAAAATCACTGAACTGGGAAACGTGAAATTTAATGTTAAAACCGGCTGTTACGGCAACGTTGACATAGTTGAGGTAGTGCAGTACATCGGAGGAGTGATCCACGTTTGTGGAATCGGTATACCGCATATGGGAATAGATAAAATGGTTGAGGGTGAAGCCCGACAGGAGGTTCAGTGACACCTTTTTTGCATTGAATGAAAAAATAAACAATGCCGGTACGGATACGGACATGAAGTCGAAGGCCGCATCGGGTATGGTTCCGCTGGTGTCAGTCATGTCAAAGGAGATGGTTCCATAGGTAAACCAAAAACCGGTGTGGATGCCGTACCGGTTGGAGAACATTTTCTCCATGATGAGGCCGCCCTGGTATCCGAAGTCGGGATGATACTTCATACCATCGCCTTTTACGGCAAGAGCGTTGTATACACCGAAGGAACCGCCCAGGCCAAAGGCCAGGTCAGGGCCGATGGGGATTTTTGAGGCAAAAACAGATGTGGAAAAATAGCAGACGATAAATAATGCAAAGATTCCTTTCAGGGTACGTTTCATGGTGTATCCTGTTATTGTTTTTCTTCCATAATTATAGTTCCATTGAATACAGATCCGCTCTCAATGGACAGATCGGGGGCGATCATATCGCAGCCGCTTCTGCTCTTTTTAAAGAGTTCCACTTTCTGGGAGGCCCGTATTTTGCCATTGACGATACCGCTCACGGAAACAATCCTGGCGTTTATATCGGCACTGACCGTTGCTTCTCTTCCCACGATGAGGTGCCCGTCCGTCTCGATTTTTCCCTCAAAGATTCCCTTGATTTTCAGGGAATTCTTGAATTTCAGGCTGCCCCGGAAATGAATGTCATCGGCAATAACCGTATCTATTTTATTTTCGTCCTCTACTATCTCTTTTTCTTTTATATCAGCCATTTCTTTCTCCGTCAGATTCTTTCCCGGATATAACCGGTTTCCGTATACAATAGAATTGTTGTCGCCATATGTCAAACAAAAAGGGATTCTGCCTCGAAGGAATAAACATTTTTAAATATGTTCTTGATTCGGATACGGGGAGCAGGTAAACTGATCGACACGATGCTTTTTCAATCGGGAGGGGAGAGTGGATGATATTTTAAAAACAGCCAATGAACTGGGAATCATGATTCAGGATACTGAAGTGTATAAAAACTTCCAGAGGATGCTCCTGAAGCTTGATAAAAATGAAGATGCCGTGCGTACGCTGGAATCATACACTTCATATGCCGAAGAACTGCAGGTGCGCCGGAAGAATGGCGACATTATAGAAACATATGAAGAGGAGAGGATGAACGAATTGAAAAAAGAGGTCCGGGATTCCGAATTGCTGATGCAGTTCATCGGGACCCGCGATGCCTATATGGGCCTGCTTCTGCAGATCCATACGGCTATCGAACAGGGCGAAGACGGGAACGAGTGAAATTTCCGTGGGATTATTTTCCGTCGGGTGCAGTCCAGTCGATCTTTTCGTTGATAACTCCTGCCAGGGATTCCACTCCCGCATCATCGTGGTAATGCATGCCGGGATTCCGGTCAACGGTGATTTTCCCTTTTCTGTCTCTGGTGAATCGGCGTGCCGTATGGTGGGAAGCCGAAACGGTTTCCCCGTTCCCGGTCAGGGAGTCGGCGAGATCAATTGATCCGTTGCAGACGCAGAAATAGGTATTGGCCGTATCCTCAACTTTTGCGCAGTATGATGTGCCGCGGATGCTGGCTGTAATCGTCGGGCTTTGAATAAGATATCGGGCCTGCCGGGTAAATGCCTTGCGGGTCACTCCGCTGAACCAGCCTTTCTCCAGCAGCAATATGTTTTTTTCCTGTGATATATTGAAAACCAGCGATGAATTGGCCCCCAGGCGGAAGATATTTTTATCCCCCACAAGAATAGTACAGAAGGATTTATCTCCCGTCTCCACACGGTCTCCGAATATTACGGGAATGCCGCTTCCCATGACTGGAATTTTATTTACGGTGACCCTGCCGGAATAGGCATTGATCAACGCCTCAATCCTGCTCCTTTTTGTGCAGGCAAAAGAAAAAGAAACCAATAAGAGCAAAAGAAAAATCGATATTTTTTTCATAACTAAAACTCTCCTGATGGACCTAATAGTATAATTGCTTCGGTTAATCCTCACATACGTATAGAATAGCATTTTTATTAGAAATGTCAAGTATGACTGGAAGGTATATCATATGCCATTTTAAAAACTATTAACGCATTGAGGGAGATAATTTTGAGTTATTATCTTGACTTTTTATTTTGCGTGAGGTATAAAATAACAGTCTGTTTGACCGGCGGATTGTACGTGCTGTACCTTCACTAAAACTTTACAGAGATGCAGGACCAAATGCATTTACGATTGATACAACTATCATAAATAAGGGAGAAAACAGACATGAAACCCGATCTGGACAAGCTCAAGGAGAGAATTTCGGCCAACAGGGACCTGGTGGACAGGATCACCCGTCAGCTGCCGGGATACGAAGGCTATGTAGAAAAAACTGAAATGTACAATGCCGACAGGATTGTACGGGAATACAGCGCAGGCCAGTTGAAAAAGCTTAAAGATGAGCTTGAAAGTCATTCAGCCGAAATGTTTCGTGAGAAGAGGACGGCAATTCTGGCTGACCTGGAGCCGCTGACACTGCTCATTGAGAAAGTCTATAAAAAATGTCTTCACGCCGATTATGGCTCCACGGCGTCGCTCAGCAGGATCAAGCTTGGCCCCGATGACATGAACAGGCTCCTGGAGTACGACTGGCGGCTCGTGGACCGCCTGGCCGCAGTTGGCGGAATTGCCGGTTCCCTGGAATCGCTCGCCGATGATGAACTGAAAAAGAAATACGGAGAAATTAAAAATATGATCAGGGATTTTGACAAGGCCCTTGATGACCGCAAAGACGTAATAATGGAGGTAATATAAATGGCGTTGATAGATGTTGTTGAGTGGAAGAATAAAAAGGATGAAGTCATTTTCCGTTTCCAGGAAGGGGCCATATCCCTGGGCGCCCAGCTCATTGTCATGGAGAACCAGGAGGCAATTCTTTTCAAGGAAGGGCAAGCCCTGGATTCCTTCGGGCCGGGACGACACACGCTAAAGACCGGAAATATCCCCATCCTGGAGAAGCTTATAAATCTGCCCTTTGGCGGAAAGACCCCTTTCCCGGCCGAGATATACTTCATCAATAAAACCGAAATTCCTAACCTGAAGTGGGGAACAAAGCAGGCAATGCAGATCATGGACCGGAAATTCAATGTGCCGATTCCGGTCCGGGCCTTCGGCAATTATTCCATAAGGATCAGGGATATCAAGCCGTTCCTGATCATGGCTATCGGTACCTGGCAGGCCTTCAACACCGACGCTATCGGCACGGCCCTGCGGGATCAGATCATCCTGCCCAAGCTGCAGGACCTCATCGCCGAGTTTATGATAAAGCAGAACGTGATGATATTTGACATCGTGGCATATTATGATGAAATCGGAACAGCGGGAAAAGCGAAGATCGTCGAGGATTTTAACAGCTTCGGCGTGGAGCTGGTCCGCTTCGCCTTGGAATCCATCAATATCCCCGACGATGACGAGAATGTAATACGGCTGAAAAAGGCCTTGTCTGACAAGGCCGAGATCAATATTATGGGTGAAGATTACAAGACGAAACGTACCTTCGATACCATGGAAAAAGCCGCTTCCAATGAGGGAATGGCCGGAGGCATGATGGGAGCGGGAATGGGTTTCGGCATGGGAAACCAGATGGGACAGATGATGAACCAGACCATGGGAGGCGCACAGCAGACCCAGGGACAGCAGGGACAGGTGGCATGTCCGGCCTGCAATACACCCAATACAGCCGGTGCCAAATTCTGTGCATCGTGCGGCAAACCCATGGTAGTTGAAAAGGCCTGCCCGGCATGCAAGGCGAAGATGCCGGCCGATGCCAAGTTCTGTCCCTCGTGCGGCGCCAATACGATGGAAGCGGCATGCGTGAAGTGCGGGGCGAAGCTCAAGCCCGGGGCGAAATTCTGTCCCGAATGCGGATCAAAACAGGAATAGGAGTACAGGCATGGCATCACTCAATTGCACGTCATGCGGGGCTCCCGTGGAAATCAACAACAGGTTCAGCAAGGTCCTGGTATGCAACTACTGCGGCACTCACCTGAAGATAGAAGGAGAAGGGAGTCTCAGCGAATCGGGCAAATTCCCGAAACTGGCTGATTTCCCTTCGATCCTTTCCGTAGGATGCAGCGGAACCATCCTGGGAAAGCCCTTTTCTGCCCTGGGCAGGATGCAGTACAAGGGTGACTGGGGCCGCTATAACGAATGGTTTATAGAACACGACGGCGAAACGGCCTGGCTCACCGAGGATGAAGGAGCCTTCACTCTTTTCAGCGAAATGTACGATGCCGCCGATATCCCCGATGTGGCTACCCTGCGTGCCGGGCAGAATATCAACGTGGCCGGTAAAAAGATCATGGTGAAGGAAATCGGCAAGGCCTTTGTAGAAGGCGGTGAGGGTGAGCTCTATTACTATGTTGAACCGGGAACGGAGGTTACCTTTATCGACGGTGTGGGAGAAGGGAAAAAGGTATCCATAGAATATTCTGAAAATGAAGTGGAGCTTTTCACCGGAAGGCCGTTGTTGAAAAGGGATATCGTTGTTGGTGCGTGATGTACCGGCTGCGGCTATCGGAATGTTTTTAGCTGTTATGCTGAATATGAATAGGGATAGAGGTTGATCATGGGCGATGAACAGGAAAAACTGAAAGCCTTGAAATGCCATGATTGCGGCGGAGATATAGTTAAAAGCTATCGCGTCGAAGGCGATGATGAGGACGAGGAGCAGATACCCATCGCCAGGTGTCTTTCCTGCGGCAGGGAATACGATCAGCACACCCAGGAATATTACGCATATTTTGCCGATAGCTTCATCACCGACAAGGACAAGTCGGTTTTTAAACTGGGCCTCAAGGGGACACTGAACGGCGTGGAATACGAGATAATCGGCCGACTCAGGTACCAGGATGAGGATGAGTATGAACTGGATACCTGGGACGAGTGGCTAGCCATCACTGCCGAGGGGGCCTACCATTATTTTGTTGAAGAAGACGGCGACGTCCACTCCTATGAGGAATATATCCCCGAAACGATCGATCTCGAGAGCAGCGGCAGCAGCATCGAGTTTGAAGGAAAAAAAATATCGAAGAGCGAGGCCTATATCGGGAGGATCGTTTACGCCGAGGGTGAACTGCCCTGGAGTCCGGAAATCGGCGAGGCCGTCACTCTTTACGATTTTAAAAAAGACGGCTGCAATTATACCATAGAACAATCCGATGAAGAGGTTTCGATTACCAAGGGTGAACGCATTCCCTATAAACAGATAATCGATGCCTTTGGCGGCGATCAGTATAAAGAAATGTATGACGCCACCATAAAGAAAAGAAAAGAATTCACGTGGAAATCCCGGGTGTATCTGGCAGTCATGCTGGTGTCCCTGGTGATGGCTCTTTACAAGTGCTCATCTGGCAGCGCCATAGAGAATATAATGGCCATGACAAAAGTGATTTCCACCAATGTCTACATGCAGGATGAGGGCGGGGCAAATTATTTCAGCCAGGTATTGTACGGCCCCTTTGAGATCCCCGAACCCGACAGGCTCTATGAATTCAGCGTATCCATCGACGAGGCGGTGCAGCCCCTCAGCCAGGAATGGGAATCCTTCAGGCTCATGCTTATACAGGAAGACCGGCTCAACCAGGTCACGGATAATATGACCGATTTTAATGAACTGAAGGAGATGCTCACGGAGATAGACGCTCAGAAGGAGCCCGTGGAATCCTATGTCGTAAACGGGGATTTCTGGGACGAGGAAGGATACGACAGCGATGGCCGCTGGCATGAAAACGACCTGTCCGCATCGTCGAGCTTTGTTCTCGATGAGGCAGGGAGGTATTTTGCCTATCTGGAGCTTTACAGCAAGAATGCCCGGAATGTCGATTCGGTAAAGATCGCCCTGAGCAGCGCCGGGAGTGTTCGGTATTTTATAATTCTTTTTGTGATATTTTTTATTCTTTTCATGCTGAACAGGTCGAAGGCCGCCACTTACAATGCGCTTCCTTTCGAGGTGGGAAGTGATTGATATTTGATTATTTGTTAAACCGGTTATATAGTCCGGAAAGGGGTAGGGGTGATGATAAAAAGTGTAGCTTTGGCATTGGTGCTCTTGTCGGGGGGATTTGCCCTGTCGCATTTTTATGTGGGATATCCCAGGGCAGGAAAATACTATATTTCCAAACACCGTGAGCAGCGCAAATCCCTGCGGATGGGGAGCGGCTACTACGGAACGCGCATGGGTTCCGGAAGTTTTCGCGGCGGCGGGAAGTAGTTGGTCCACCGGCAAGAATTTTTTGCAGAGCAATCATATTAAATCAGGAGGATAGTATTAATGGAATGGGGACAATATCTTTACGGCATTCTCGATACGGTGGTGTATTCTTTTATCGGGCTTATAATAATGGGGATCGGCTTTCTGCTTATAACACTTTTCTCTCCCTTTTCAATCAAGAAGGAAATTGAGGATGATCAGAATATCGCCCTGGGGCTTATTATCGGTTCCGTCATCATTGGGATTTCCATTATCATTGCGTCCGTTATTGCAACGCCGTCGGGCTCCAACCCGGTGAAAAAGGCGCCGGCGCAGGTTGAAATGAAGACCGATAAGTAGTGAAAGACAATTTTTCCCTTTCACAGCAGAGGATCCTTCTTTTCTCGATCTTTGTCCTTTCTCTCTGCGGCATAACGTATGAACTGGTTCTGGGTTCACTGGCGACTTATCTGCTGGGGAACCCGGTGCAGCAGTATTCCATCACCATCGGTGTCTTTCTCAGTTCCATGGGGCTGGGTTCCTGGCTTTCACGGTACGTGCTGAAGAATATCCTGAGGAACTTCATATGGATAGAGGTGACCCTGGGACTCGTGGGCGGCGTCTCGGTCATCATACTCAATTACCTGTTCAGCTTTTCGCCGTCCTTTTATCTTCTCCATGTCTTTCTGCTTTCTTTCATCGGGATGCTCGTGGGCCTGGAGATTCCACTGCTGACGAGGATTCTCCGCGGCTACGGCTCTCTTAAGGATGTTCTTTCCAACGTGCTCACCCTGGACTATATGGGCGGCCTTGCCGGATCGCTGCTTTTCCCCCTGGTTCTCTTTCCCTTCCTGGGGAGGATCATGACGTCCCTGGTCATCGGTATAGCCAATGCGGCGGTGGCCGTGATTATTGTCACGCGGATTAAATATTCCGGGAAACGGCGCATCGATTATATTTATCCTCTCGTTGTCGTTGGTATCCTGACGGTGCTGGTGCTTCAGTCGGGTGTCGTGACCGATATTCTGGAGAAAAGGCTTTACTATGATGATATCGTATTCTCACGGAGGTCCACGTACCAGGAGATAGTGCTGACCCGGAACGGCGACGATTTCAGGCTTTACCTCGACGGATCGCTGCAGTTTTCAACATACGATGAATACCGTTATCACGAGATGCTGGTATATCCTCCCCTGGCGTTCAACGGAAAGGGCGATAAACAGGTTCTGGTCATGGGTGGCGGTGACGGCCTGGCGTTGCGGGAGCTCGTCAAGCAGGACGATGTACGCTCCGTGACCCTGGTGGAACTGGACCCCATGATGCTCGACCTGGCCCGGAACAATTCAAGCCTGAAAAGAATTAACGGGAATTCCCTGGTCCACCCAAAGGTGAATGTCGTGGCGGGCGATGCCTATGATTTTCTTGTGAAAAGCGGACGGACCTTTGATATTATAATTGCTGATTTCCCCGATCCCCATGATGAGACCATTTCAAAGCTCTATACGGTACAGTTTTTCAAGCTGGTGAAGCGTTCCATGGCCCCGGGGGCCATTTTCGTCTCCCAGTCCACGTCGCCTCTCTTTGCCCGCGAGGCCTTCTGGTGCATTCACAACACTATGAAAAAGGTCTTTCCCCATGTAGTTCCCTATCACGTTTTTGTTCCCACCTTCGGTGACTGGGGGTATAACATGGCTTCCTTCTCGGAAATAAAACCGAAAGATGCCGATGTTTCGCGGCAGGGACTCCGGTTTTTTACGAGGGAGACGTTTGTCCAGTCACAGCACTTTCCACCCGACTGTGGAGAAATATCAACGGAAATTAATACCTTTAACCGGCCGGTCCTCTATACCTATTATATCAAGGGCTGGAAGAACGTTGACTATTGATTGATGGGATGATGAAGATACAGGGAATCAGTCATATTACTTTCATCGTCCGGGATCTGGAGAGATCGGCACATCTTTTCACTTATCTTTTCGGCGCCAGGGAAGTTTATTCCAGCGGTGACAGGTATCATTCTCTCACACGGGAAAAATTTCTGATGATAGGTGAACTATGGATAGCCCTGATGGAAGGTGATCCCGTGGCGGAGAAGACGTATAATCATATTGCATTCCGGGTTTCCAGCGATGATCTTCCCCGCTATCATGATATGGTTGAAGAATTGAAACTTGAAATCATGCAGTCCCGTCCCAGAGTACCCGGCGAGGGGGAGTCGCTGTATTTTTATGACTACGACAATCATCTGTTTGAACTGCATGCGGGCGATTGTAACGAGAGGGTGGAAGCCTATGTCCAGCCTGGATAAAACAAATTACTGCCGTTTCAGGAATGGGAAAGCTTCCCGCAGGTTATCATGCTCACGCATATCGGCATAGAGATTACATTCTTCGGTTTCGGCCTCTGCCTCCTTCGGGCTTTTGAGTCGATACTGTCTTCAAAGAAAATTATTTCCATGCCGGTCCTGTTTTATGTTTTCAACAGTTTCATCCTTCTCGGTACCGGGCTTGTCGCTCTTGGTCTGCCGCTGGAATATCCATCGTCAATATTTCTCTTTCCCTCTTCGCTGCTCATCATTGGGCCGCTGAATCTTTTCTACTACCACTACCTGCTGTATCCGGGGCAGCCAGTTCTCTACCGGACGCACCTGCACCTGGTTCCCTTTTTCCTGTGCCTGTTCGTCGAGATATTTTTTCAGGTCCAGCCCTTTGCTTTTAAACATGAATTGCTCACGGCATTTTTCAACGGGCGGGACGGACATTTTCTGATTGTGCCTTTTGCGTTCATTTCTCTCCATGTGCTGGTATACATGTTAATTATTCTGAAGGTATTCCTCCTCGACACGGGTTTTAAAAAAAACCAGAGAGAATTTCATTTTATCGGGTCTATCGCGCTTGTTGTTTTTCTCATAGTCGCCATGTTGTTTTTCGGCTTTGTTTTTGATATTCCCGGTCTGTTTATCGGCGGCAGTGTGCTGAATGTATGCGTACATATCTACATCTACCTGGGATTGCGTATAGTTCCGCAGTTTTTCAATTCTCTGAAAATGGAGATCAGAAAAAAACGCTATGAGAAATCAATGCTCAGTGGCATCGACACTGCCGCAATCCATGAAGGCCTGGACAATCTTATGAGGGAGGATAAGCTTTTTCTCGATTGCGAGATTTCCCTGTCTTCCGTGGCCCGAAGGTTATCCCTGACACCGCACCAGTTATCGGAATTCCTCAATGAACATAAGGGTTCCGGTTTTCATGACTGCATCAACAGGTACCGCATTGAAGAGGCTCAGAAACTTCTCATGGAGCACAGGGAAGCCAGCGTCACCTCGATCTGTTACCGGGTCGGATTCAATTCCAAATCATCCTTTAACACGGCATTTAAAAAAATAACCGGTAAAACCCCAACGGAATTCCGCCAGCGCTGAAAAATAACTGTCGTTTTATGTTCGAATTTATAAGAACGGTCGACGCGATCATCAGCGCATGATAGGTTTTCTACTGTTCATGCCGGGAATTCTTCCGGATCGGAGAACAATATTCTACAGGGGGATTCTCAATGCAATTCAATGAAATTTCCGCCGGGGAGAGTCATCTGTTGCTCTCCATGGGTCTGCCAGCCATTTCTCAGGTTGGGGTAATAGTCAATGATCTGGATAAGGCCGTCCGGTATTACCGGTCGCTCCTGAATATTAAAAAATGGTACAGCACCAGGATCAACGGGGAGGAGTGTTTTTATCGGGGCAAACCCGTTGAACAGAGGCTCGATATCGCCGTGGGCTACTGGGGAAAAACGCAGGTGGAGCTGATACGGCAGGATTGCGGTGAAGAAAATGTGTACAATGCAGTACTGGGTATTGGCGGCCAGGGTTTTCACCATCTGGGAGTGACCGTGGCTGACCTGGAGAAGAAAGTCGCCTTGTTTAAGAAAGGAGGCATAGAAGCTCTGCAGACCGGAACAATACGTTTCGGCAGGGGTGGAGTGACAAAATATGCCTATCTCGATACACTGGAGAGAGCCGGTTTCATTCTGGAGCTTATTGAAACCAGGGCATTCGGGATAAACCTGGGGATGCCCCAATGGGTGGTGAACCTGGGCCGTATCACGGGTGACACTGAATCCATCTGATTAGTAATACAGGAAGGGGATATGAAAGCACTGGTAACGGGGGCAACGGGATTTATCGGATCGGTCCTGGTGAGGGAATTGGTCAGGCAGGGCCATGCTGTGCGGGCGCTGGCCATGATCAGTGAGGATACGGGCATGCTGGAGAAAATCGGTGTGGAAATCCGGCGGGGAGACCTTACCGGAAAAGAAACCCTGCGTGGTCTCTGCGACGGCATTGATACAATTTTCCACTGCGCCGCGCGTGTCACCGATTGGGGAACCGGAAAACAGTTCTACCGGGCCATCTATGATACCACGGCCAATCTGCTGGATGAAGCGGCGGGGAAAGCATCGCGTTTCGTTTATCTCAGCTCAATCGCCGCCCTGGGAATGGGCCGCCATTTGAAGGGAGCGCTGGAAACGGACGATCCACGGAAATCGGGCGTTCCCTATAACGACGCCAAGGCCGACACAGAAATCCTGGTGAGGCGCTATCACGCAGAGGGGAGAATCGTGAGCATTATAGTTCGTCCTGCCAATGTTATCGGTCCCGGCAGTGTATGGGTTCGCGACATTCTGGACAGGCTTCAAGGTAGGACCGGTGTGCCTCTTCTTGATGGGGGGAAATACAGTTCAAGCTTTGTCTATGTGGACAGCCTGGTGGACGGCATCATACGTGCAGGCGTATCGCCCGTGGCCGCCGGGAAAACCTATCATTTCCGTGACGACTGGGAAGTGAACTGGAAACGGTATATCGAGGACCTGGGCCGTTATATAGGGAAGAAACCGAAGGGCAGCATCCCCTTCGGGCTGGCCTGGACAGTTGGGTGGATTATGGAAAAGTTTTTTAACCTGATTCACGCCCGGTCTCCCGTGACCAGGCTTTCCGTGGGAGTCATGGGAAGGGATAATGACGTTGATACATCACAGGCAAAAAAGGATCTGGGATGGAAAACCGTCGTATCATATGAAGAGGCTATGAAAAGGACCGGTGAATGGATCCTTGAAAACTACAGGATTCCCCGGTAGCTGTCGGCATAACAAGTAAAAATGATAAAAGGAGAACGTCATGAGATTTTCCATACTTCTTTTTATTCTGTCCCGGATTTTGAAAAGGGCCGCGAAAAAGAAACAGGCCTACCGCAACTATGTGGGCAATATTCATAAGGTCAGGATCATGATAAAGACCGGCAAGGGAAAGCAGGGAAGGCTCTTTATCTTCGATCGCGGGACTGTATCATCACTGAGGGGGGCAGGGCATCCCTATGATGCTGCCATTGTCTGGTCCGATGCGGGAACAGCCTTCAGGGTCATGTCTTCCATGAGCGATGAGGCCGTTTTTCTGGCCGCAGCAGCGGGTAAGATGAAACTGGATGGAATGGCATTTTTTGCCCAGTGGTTCAATGATGGAGTAAAACTGGCAATGCAGTAAAGACCACGCTAATCGACAGTTGTTATGAAAATATTACGGAGGAAAATATGACGATCATAAACGGCGGACACCTTGTGGGGAAATATCTCAAGGAAGTGGAGAAAACCGAAATTGTTTTCGGTATCTCGGGAGGGCACATCGAGTCTATGCTTGACGGTTTCACCGAATACGGCATACGCACCATTGATGTGCGTCATGAACAGGCAGCGGCAATGATGGCCCATGCCTGGTCGGTATATACGGGCAGACCGGGAGTGTGCTTTGTAACGGCCGGGCCCGGTTTTACCAATGCAATTACGGGTATTGCCAATGCTTTTCTCGACAATGCTCCTCTCGTGGTTCTGTGCGGAAGGCATCCACTGCGTGATGATCTGAAAGGCGCCCTGCAGGAGATTAACCAGATCGATATGGTGAGGCCCGTGGTAAAATGGGTAGCCACCTGTTATGACATCAGGAGAATTCCCGAATATCTTTCCATAGCCTTCAGACAGGCCGTAGAGGGAAGGCCGGGCCCGGTATTTCTTGAACTGCCTCCCGATATTCTGAATATAAAAATTGAAGAATCAGAGGCTCCCATGCCTGCACGGCCTGCCCGGAAATATACCGTTCATCCCGATGATGCGGAGCTAAGGTCGGCTGCACGAATCATCAATGAGGCAAAAAAACCCCTGTTTATCGGCGGTACCGGCGTGGGATTCAGTTCCTGCTCGAAGTGCCTTGGGGAATTTATTGGAAAGTCGGGCATTCCTTTTCAACTCCTCAATTACGGCAGGGGAGAGCTCCCTGATAATCATCCCCTTTCCCTTTCAGACATCGGCAGTATCGGCCTCATGACTTCCATACAGCAGGCCGATGTTATCATCGCCGCGGGACTGCGGTTCAACTGGATACTCCAGTCCGGGGCCATAATACCGGCGGGAACAAAGGTGATACGCATTGATATCGATCCCCACGAGATCGACCGGAACCGTGTTGCCGATGTGGGACTCGTGGGTGATGCCGCTTCGGTCCTGGCCCAGCTGACACCTCTTGTCGAAAAAGGTGATCATATATCGTGGGTAACCGCTTTGAAGTCGGCAGGCAGGTCTCTTCTCGATTATGAATTGAGGATGCGTGAAACCGTGTCATCGCCCATTCATCCAATCCGCCTTGCGGCGCAGATATTCAAATACCTGGGAGATGACGCGCTCTACCTTTCCGACGGTGGAGATACGGTCTACTTCGGGCTCACGGGATTTTCTTCGCGCCACCGGGCCGGCGTCATCGGCACTGCCTCGGGGCTCCTGGGATGCCTGGGGACCGGGATTCCCTTTGCCATGGCGGCTAAGCTTGCCCGACCCGATATGAAGGTGCTTCTCTTGAACGGCGACGGCTCTTTCGGGTTTAACGGTATGGAATTCGACACCATGGTCCGCCATAATATTCCCATTGTATGCGTTATTAACAACGATTGCGCCTGGGGAATGATCAAGCACAGCCAGGAACTCTCAATAGGGAAAGACAGGCTTCAGTGTTCAGAACTGGGCATGAGACATTATGAGAAAATGGTTGAAGGGCTCGGTGGTTACGGAGAGCTGGTGGAGAGGGATGAGGATATAATTCCCGCCCTGGAAAGGGCCTTCGCTTCGGGAAAGCCGGCATGTATAAATGTCGTCACTGACCCTACGGTCACGAGCCCGGCGACGCCGCTTTTTTACCAGTCGTTGAAGATGTAAGGAGCGTACAGGAATGAAAGACTGCATGGAGGAAATTGTATGAAGGCACTTGTTTTCAAGGCAGAACCGGCCAGGTACGCCGTGCTGCAGGCCCTCAGGCCCGTAAGCAGGAGGTTCTGCTACAGCGGCCCTTTTGCATCCATCGGGCTTGGCGATATTCCCGATCCCGGTCTTCCTTCGCCGGAATGGGTAAAAATAAAGACCGTTCTGTGCGGTTTCTGCGGCAGTGATCTAAACCTGATATTGATGAAGGATTCGCCCACGGCAATGCCTTTTACCTCCTTTCCCTGCGTTCCCGGCCACGAGATATGCGGCCGTATCGTGGAAACCGGCGGTAGTGCCGGGACCTGGAAGAAGGGTCAGATGGTGGTCGTATCTCCCCAGTTGAACTGTGAGACAAGGGGGATATGTCCACCCTGTCAGAGCTGTCAAAAGGGTAAGACGTCCAATTGTGAGAATTACGCCGAGGGAAGCCTGGCCCCCGGCCTCTTCACGGGGATATGCAGGGATATTAACGGCGGATTCGCACCGTACCTGGTCGCTCACCGGAGCCAGCTCTTTGCCGTGCCGGAAGGTGTTTTACCCGAAGAGGCTGTTCTCACGGAGCCCCTGGCCGTGGCTCTCCAGGCCGTTCTGGACAACATACCGGAGAAGGACGACAAGGTGCTGGTCATCGGCGGGGGAGTAATCGGCGCTCTCATAGTGCGGGTAATGCGCGGTATGGGGCTCCCTTGTCATGTTACCGTTGCCGATCCTTCATCGTTGGCAGCGGAATATGCCCGGATGAGCGGGGCCGATGATGTCGTTTCAGGGAATATCATCGATGCAGCAGTGGAAATAACGGGGGGACGGGCCTACAAACCTCTCCTGGGAGAACGCGTCATTATGGGAGGTTTTCACCGTATTTTTGACACGGTGGGATCTAAGGAAACCCTGTCCCGCTCCATGCGCGTCCTGGCTGCGGGCGGGACACTGTCGGTTCTTGGCATCGGTAATGATGTACGACTGGATATGACGCCCCTGTGGTTAAAGCTTCAGACGCTGAAGGGATGCTACGCCTATGGATGGAATACATGGAAGGGAATCTCGCGTCCCGTTTTTGGGATCGCCCTTGACATGATCGCCGAGAAAAAAGTTCTTGTGGGAGATATGCTGACTCATACTTTTTCCCTGGAAAAGTACAAAGAAATGATGGAAGTTAATCTCGCGAAGTCAAAGCACCGGGCCATGAAGACGGCCGTACGGTTTGAATAAACTATCCGTATCGGCCGTCAATGACCCGATGTCGTACTGTGCCGCATTACCCGGCAATAACACGGAGGAGCTCCCGTGCCGCTTCTTCGGGCCCGTTCATTTCAAAACCGGCAATGCCCAGGCGTGTCCTCATCTGTCCCACGAAGAGATTGTTTTTAAAGAAACTCTCAAAATATTTAGTAGCGATATTCTCGTGGATGTCCCGGTACTGGGGCGGTCCGAAAACGTTGGCAAAGTAGGAGTGTACCAGTCCTGTTGTGGTAGTGGTTCCCTTGCTCATAACAGTCCCTTCGCGGAAGACTGAGCAGGCCGTTTCTGCGCTGCTGAAACGTTCAACATGGGGATGATTTTCATCAATTTCCTCATAGTTATTCGCGTAGAGCACATAGTCGATCGGGAATCCGCGGATGACCGTTTCATATCCTGCAACGGGAAGTACTATCCTGGCATTGACCATGCCGGCGCTCATGATGATGGATCGGTCGATCTGTCCGAAGGCATATCCCGGCTTGAGATCATCAATACGGAGAAATGCGCCGATCTCCGTACCATAACCGATGATGTTCCCCCTGCTGTCTATCTCAAGTGAGCCCATATCATCGGCAATTATTATAATATCGCTGATGGTGTCGGAACCGATACTGCGGAGGGCCTCCAGGGTCTCGGATTTTCCGGCACCCGTGTCGCCCATGAGGAGGATAGTTGCATCGTTACCGGTTTTAAAATGCATTTTTACCAGGGCGCCGTGAAAGGGCATGATGCCCCGTTTCATGACAGCGGCATTGTGAAGTGTCAGGACCATTTTTTTCAGATATCCAAAATAGCCGAATTCATCTCGGTTGGGACAGGCGCCGATGAGGATGTTGTTTTCATTATCATCAAAAAATAGCGTGGGATACTCGGATAGCCCGTCCAGTTCATCACCGGGGACGCCGAAGAGAAAGACCGCATCGGGTTTTTCCATCAAGTCACTGTCATCGGCAAGTTCAAAGAGGTTGCACAGGGTAAAACCCAGTTCAAAGAATTTTTCATGGAAAAAAGCATGAATGAGGAGTTTGCCTACTTTGGCCGGATAACAGAGCCATTCATCGGGATTGATGTTTATCACCGAAAGGGGATTTACATCGATTTTCATGAATTCACCGGTCCTCTTGTTCATGGTAGGCTCCAGGATGAGCGGCGGGTTCATGAGTATCTGCCGTATGACGTGCACTGAACGGAGTTTGCCGTAAAGATCACCGGGTAAGGGGATGTGTTTCGGCAGCGATATGGCTGCGAATTCCGCACCGGCCTCGACCTGCCGGTAGACCCGCGGATGGGCCCCGGTTATATTTTCCTCGATGTCGCGATATGTTTTGCGTACGATTTCGGCAAGCTCGCATACCGTATCGTTGAATGTGCGATAGGGCCGCTTGTCCAGGTTGTCTCCCTCGGAGTCGGCAATAACGTAGCGTTCATATCCCCGCCAGTAGTTATAGATGTATTCCACAAAATTTCCCAGGAGCGGGATGTCACTGAAAAAATGAGAGGCTTCGGGCAACAGGCGTGCAACCTCGCTACTGGTGTTCCTCGTTAGCTGGGAAAGAACTCTCAACAGCAGGGCGATATCCGTTTCGGCGGGAGATGTATTGCCGAATATATTGAGCAGGATCGATTTTTTTTCCTTTAATTCACTGACGGCGCGATGGAGGAGCTCATTGAAAAGGCGGCTTTCAAGGATATCCTCAGGGGTTTCACATAACCGTCCCCGGGTTTTCATGATAATTTTGTTCCTGATGATTTTGTAATTGCTCAGCATTCTCTGTTTCCTCCTGGCATTTTTTTTTGTAATAAAAAAGGCGCTCCCTTCGGGAACGCCTTTGCTGTTTTCGTATGTTTTATTCTTCTATACAGCTTTGGCTATTTTTCCCGATTTGATGCACTGTGTGCATACATATTTCCGTGTCACCTTCTTGTTTTCCAGTACACGTATTTTCTTGATGTTGGGTTTCCACATCTTTGGTGTCTTTTTATTGGAATGGCTCACATTGTTGCCAAATTGAACCGATTTTCCACAAACTTCACATTTTGCCATAACACTGTCCTTCCTTCTATACGCTCTGATTCTGTCAGACGTGATTTTCTGTATTTTCCCGGCCGAGGGGGATAAAAATAATGATTTCATGATTGAAAACAATCAGGTTGGCAATCTAAATATGCTCATTTATTTTTGCAAGCATTTTATATTCATTTTTTCCAATTTTGTTCTATGGAATATGGAAAGCCCGACAGAAACCACTTTTTTTCTTGACAATAAGAATAGTCGTGTTACGATTGCATATATGAACAACGTCCGTATATACGGACTTTAGGAAATGGTGTTATGAACAGATCAGTTGACCGAGCAATCGACATCATCGAACTTGCCACACAAAACCGGGGAGGAGTAAGCCTCAGGGATATCCTCATTAAAACCGGAATGCCTAAAAGCAGCGCTTTTGACATTGTCCGCTCCCTGGTGAAACGGAATATTCTCCGGGAGATTCCGGGAAAGACCACCCTCTACGCACCGGGAAGGCAGCTCTATTTCATGGGAAACAGCTATCCTGAAAGTCTTCCGATCCTGAAGATTCTTATTGATCGTCTTCAGGAGACTGCCGAGGCCACTCATTATAATACATACGCCGGAGTTCTGGAGAACGATGAACTGGTTTATGCCTATAAATACAAGCCGAAGAAATCCATTCTCACTGCCGCGGGCCTGGGGGATAAAAAGCCCCTCCATTGCACCGCCCTTGGCAAGGTTCTGGTTTCATTCCAGAAACCTGATGAGTGCCGTCGCCTCATAGCGAGCCTTCCCCTTTCCCGCCTTACAAACTATACCATCACCGACCGAGAGGAATTTTCCAGGGAAATACAAGAGTGCTTCGATCGGGGTTATGCCCTTGATATAAGAGAAAACGATGATCATACCTTCTGTGTGAGCGCGCCGGTCCTTAATAACGAAGGGGTGGCTGAAATGGCAGTAAGCCTTTCATATATTTATTCTGAAAATATAAGTCTGGAAAAGGAAATAAAGATTATTCGGGACATCGCTCATGAGCTTTCCCAGACACTGGGATACAGCGGTCCTCGCCCGGGTAAAAAACAAGGTGAGGAATAAACCATGGCGAAAATAATCACTCTGGGGGAGATCATGCTGCGTCTCTCCACCCGTGAAAACCAGCGCTTTTCTCAGGCCCGGGATTTTTACGCCACCTATGGAGGCGGCGAAGCGAATGTGGCTGCCAGCCTTGCCAATTTTGGACATGAAACAGAGTTTATCTCCCGGCTTCCGGACAACGCCCTGGCCGACGGGGCTATAAAATTTCTCAGGGGTCATGGAGTGGGAACCCGTCATATTCTGCGGGGCGGTGAACGGATGGGAATCTACTTTCTGGAACCGGGGGCAAGTATGCGGCCGTCAAGGATTATCTATGACCGGGCACGCTCGGCCATGGCTGAAGCGGACCACCGGGATTTTCACTGGGAGTCCATTTTCCGCGAAGCCCGGTGGTTTCACTGGTCCGGTATTACTCCGGCACTATCGGACAGCGCAGCTGAACTTACCCGGCAAGCCTGTATGGCGGCGAAGGCCGCCGGAGCCGTAATTTCCGTAGACCTGAATTTCCGGAAAAAGCTGTGGAGTCCGCAAAAGGCCATATCAGTGATGACACCCCTTATGGAATACGTGGATGTCTGCATCGGGAACGAGGAGGACGCCCAGAACTGCCTGGGATTCACGCCGGAAGGAAGCGATGCTGCCGCCGGGAAGCTCAACCTCGAGGGATACCGTACCATGTTTCAGGGAATGCGCGATCGCTTCGGGTTTTCCACCATCGCCAGCAGCCTGAGGGAGAGCATCTCTGCCGACGATAACCGGTGGAGCGGTATTCTCTATGACGGTACGGAATTTATTACCTCGCGACAATATCATATCCACATCATCGACCGGGTGGGGACAGGCGACAGTTTCTCCGCGGGCCTCATTCACAGTCTTCTCGATGGTGATACTGCCGGGGCGATCAACTTCGCCGTGGCCGCCTCGGCCCTGAAACACACCATTCCGGGGGACATCAACCTGTCCACCCTGAGCGAGGTGCAGGAACTCCTTTCCGGCGACGGCACTGGCAGGGTCCAGAGGTAAAACTATGGGACCGGTAAAGAATATAACAAACGAAGAAGACATCTCCATGGATATCAAGATGGGACCCAAGTGTTTCCCCGAGATACGGGAACTGGCGGAAGGCAGGCCCATGTCGTCAACAAAGCACTTCAATGATTTTTGCAAATACATCGACATGAGACTGGACTGCGCCGATTTCCGCATGGTGAGCCTGCTGAGAACTGTCTATGAATGGCCCCACCTGCTTGGTCAGGCCTGCATCGATCGGGCCCGCCGGGTGATCATCAACTTTAAATACTGGATGGATGAACCGGGCGATGACAGCATGTGCTACTGGAGCGAGAACCACCAGATCCTTTTCGCCGCCTGCGAATACCTGGCGGGGCAGTTGTATCCCCGTGAGATATTCACCAATGATAACCGAAAAGGAGCCGAGAAGCAGGAGCGCGCCCGGATCAGAATAGAGCGCTGGATAGAATATCGCTTCCTCTACGGTTTCACCGAATGGCACTCCAATGTTTATTACGAAGAAGACATTGCTCCCCTGACTATCCTTATCGACTATGCCCGGGACACGGCACTTGTGGAGCAGTGTAAAATGATCCTGGACCTTCTGCTCCTTGATATAGCCATGCACAGCTGGAAGGGACTCTTCTCGGCCTCGAGTGGCCGGTGCTACGAAGATCAGAAACGATTTCCTCTGAAACAGGAAACCCTGGAGATCGCGGAAAAAATATGGGCAAGGGGATACATCCGCCAGTACAACTGGGAGCGCCTTTCCGCGAACTTCCTTTTATGTAAAAACTATGATCTCCCTGAAGTGATCCGCAGAATCGGTGAAGACGGTGCTATCGTGGAGATCCGGGACTCCATGGGCCTGGACCTCGCGGAGATCCGCCGGGAATTTTCCGATCCCAGGGATATCGACACCACGGGGATGTTCCTCTGGGCCATGGAGGCCTTCACCAATCCGGAAAGCATTTCCATGACCATGAAGATATTCAATGACTGGAGCCTGGAGAAAAATATTTTTCTGAAGGATTTTGGTCCCCTGAACATTTTCCTTCTCAGAAAGCTCAGACTATATCCCCTGTTCAGCCGGGTCCTCCATCCCTCTACGGACGGAATCGCCATCCAGCGTTCCAACAGCTACACCTATAAAACGCCGGAGTATATGCTTTCTACGTCCCAGGCCTATCATCCCGGGGAATTCGGGGACCAGCAGCACATCTGGCAGGCCACTCTTTCCGAGGAACTGACCGTCTTTACCACCCACCCGGCCGCTGCCATGTTCGACGACAACGCCCGTAATTTTTCTCCTTCTTACTGGGTGGGCAACGGCATCAATCCCCACAGCGTTCAGGACAGGAACATCCACCTCAGTATCTACCGCCTGGGGGTACGACGGGGATACCTGGAAAAGCATCGTCACCTGTTCACCCATGCCTGGTTCCCCTTTTCACGCTTTGACGAGGTGGCGCTCCGGGGACGCTGCGCCTTTGGCCGGAAAGGGAAGGCCTTCATCGCCATGACGGGCGCCTCGGAGCTTCGCAGGGAGCCGGGGAAGGAGAATGAGCTTATACAGGATGGCAGGAACCACTTCTGGATCTGTGAGCTCGGCCGGGAAGGCGAGCCGGAAAACGGCGGAGGAACATATCAGGATATTCACCGGGACTTCAACTCCTTTATTGAAGCGATTGAAAAACGGGAAGTCTTCTTTACCGGCCGGCAACTGACCTATATCACCCCTGGACGCAACTTTCGCCTGAAGTATAAAAGAGGATTCTGCATAAACGGAGAGGAGCAGAAACTTGATTACCAGCGCCTGGAATCCCCCTATGGCGCTATCCAACGCAAGCCCGAAGAAATTTCTATTATTTTCGGGGATTCGGAGCTTTACATGAACCTGAAAAAAACGATCCGGAGATGGAGATGAAAACAACGTACTTTCAGAAGATAATCGATCTGGGGGACAGCGTCATCCGGCGCTTTCCTCCCAGGATGAAGTGGATGTGGGGCGAGGCCCTCCTGGGATACGCCCTTACTGAATTGGACGCCTTCCTGAAAGAGGAAAGGTACTTTGACTTCACCAGGGCCTACTGCGATTACTGGGCAGCCGCGGACCCCCGGGTGGACCAGTCCGACACCTCGGCCCCGGCCCTCATTACTTATGCCATGGAGAAGCGCACAGGCAATCCGGCCTACGCGGCCCTCACGGAGAAAGTATTGAATTACATAAAACACGAACCCCGGATTCTGGACGATGCAGTGAACCACTTGGGTAACAGCCCCGAGAGCAGGCTCTATCCCCGGTCCATCTGGGTGGACAGCCTTATGATGTTCTCGGTCTTCCCGTCCCGCTATGCTGCTGAAAAGGGCGACAGGGAACTCCTGGACTTCGCGGCGCGGCAGCCACGGCTTTATTCAGGATACATGCAGGATCGGGAAGACCACCTCTGGTACCACTGTTACTGGGTAAAGGCCCATAGCCATTACCCCAGGAAAAAGATATACTGGGGCAGGGGAAACGGATGGGTCATTGCATCCCTTCCCCTGATTCTGGACTATCTTCCCGGGGATCATCCCGAACGGGAAGGTATCATGAAAATTTTAAGAAGCACCAGCCATGCCCTTCTGCCCTACCAGCGGGAAGACGGCTACTGGGAAACGGTATTCAACCGTCGGGGAAAAACCTACAGGGAATCATCGGCAACTATGCTTATCGCCGCGGGATGGCTCAAAGCAGTACACAAAGAGTACCTGCCCCGGGATTTTCTGGCTCCGGCCGTCAGGGCTTTTCGGGCCGTAGTGAATAATTTCGAGTACCGTGACGGTGAAATATATATGCCTGAAATCTCGGCGCCCACCATCGCACTCCCGCTCCTTCCCTACACGGGGTACCGGTTCACGCCCCGGGGAAACAACTGGTCCTACGGACTGGCGGCGGCGATTATGGCGGGGATCAATTACCAGACCCTGGCCGACAAGGGCCTTATTCCCGAAGGAGGAGAATAATGATCGGCAATAACCCACATAAAAAACTTACCCGTTTCGAGGGCCTAAGCTTTGCCTCGGGAGATCTTTACGGCGGCGGCGCCCAGACCATGATCGCCTTTTTTTATCTCCGGTTTCTCACCGATATGGTGGGCCTGCAGCCGGGACTGGCCGCTCTCATCATCGCCATTTCCAAGATATGGGACGCCGTGAGCGATCCCCTCATGGGAGTCATCACGGACAATACCAGGAGCCGATGGGGCCGCCGGAAGCCCTGGTTTCTTGTGGGATTCTTCGCCATAATCATCGCCATGTTTCTCCTCTGGCTTCCTGTCCAATTCGAAAACACCAGTTTCAGGGCCGCCTTCGTTCTTTTTTCCTATCTTTTTTATTCAACGGTACAGACCATTATCATGGTTCCCTATTCGGCCATGAGCGCTGAGATCAGCATGGATTATGAGGAACGTAACTTTGTCAACGGGTCCCGTCTCCTTTTCTCACAGCTGTCAACCCTCCTGGCTGCAGTGCTTCCTCTGACTATTGTTAGCGCCTTTGCCGACGCCAGGATCGGCTACAATGTCATGGCCCTGGTCTTTGGCGTGTTCTACGCTCTCCCCTTTCTGTTAATCTTTTTAATCTGCAATGAACGGGTGCCGGAGCCGGGAGAAAAGGCAAGGTTTGATATCCGGCTTTTTGTCAAACCCCTGAAACTCCGGTCCTTTCGACTCCTTATTGCCATGTATCTGGGCGCCTTCCTGATGATGGATATTATTTCTGCGGTCTTCACCTACTACATGGACTATTTTCTCCTTCGTCCAAAAGAGCTCGAATACGTCCTGGGAACACTGCTTATCGTCAGCACCTGCCTGGTGCCCCTGGTCATCTATCTGGCCAACAGACTGGGCAAGGCAAAGTCTTTTTTTATCTTTCTCGCCGTCTGGCTCCTGGGGATAGCGCTCATTTCCCAGGTAAACACCAACTGGCCGAACTGGAGTATCTATGTTATCGCGGCCATCATGGGTATAGGCACAACCGGCGGAATTGTTACTCCCTGGATCATGTATCCCGATGTCACCGATGTGGGGGAGCTGGTCTTTGGTAAACGGGTGAGCGGTTCCTTCAGCGGTCTCATGACCTTTTTCCGGAAATTAAGCGGTGCCCTGGCCATCTTTATCGTCGGCCAGATACTTCAGTTTGCCGGTTACCGCATCCCCATCCAGGAGATGACGGGGGGAAAGCTTGTGGTGACAAAATTCCTTCAGCCTGAATCCGTTATTATCTCCCTGAGGCTCATCGTGGCGGTGATTCCCCTGTTCCTCCTTGGAGTGGTGTTCTTTGCCGCCCGCCGTTATCCACTCACCAGGGAACTTCATACGCGCCTCGTTAATGTCCTTAAATTTAAGAGAGGCGAACAGCCGGAAACACCGGCAATCAAAGCCGATGAAGAGGAGCTTATTCGCGTGCTTGCATAAAAGCAATGGTAATCATGAATACCGTGGATAAAAATCAAAGAAATATAGGTAAAAAAACACGAGGTGAAACCTATGAAACTTGACGTTCGCTATGCCAACCATCCCAATGACAGTAAAAGATATGACACCGAAGAGCTACGGAAGCATTACCTTGTTGAATCGGTGTTTGAGGCCGAGACTCTGCGACTTACCTACAGCCATCAGGATCGGATGATCGCCGGCGGTGCCATGCCCCTGCGGTCGGGCCTGAGGCTCGAGGCCGGGAAAGAGTTCGGCACCGAATACTTTCTGGAACGCCGCGAGCTGGGGATTATCAATATAGGGGGCGCCGGCAGCATCACCCTGGACGGAAAGGAATATGGGCTTGAATCCCGGGACGGAATGTATATCGGTATGGGGATTAAAGAGGTAATCCTTAAGAGTGCCGATCCAAAAAATCCCGCGAAATTTTATTTGAATTCAGCCCCGGCCCACCAGGAATATCCATCCGCGTTGATCCGGTTCAAGGACGCCAATCCCCTGCACATGGGAGACCAGGCGAACCTGAACAAGCGGACCATTTATCAGTACATCCACCCGAAGGTCTGTAAGAGCTGCCAGCTGGTCATGGGGATGACCCTCCTGGAACCCCATAATGTCTGGAACACCATGCCCTGCCACACCCATGAACGGCGGATGGAGGTCTATTTCTATTTCGACATGAACGATGAGACCCGGGTCTTTCACCTCATGGGCCGGCCCCGGGAGACCCGTCACATCGTCATGAAAAATGAACAGGCTGTAATCTCACCAAGCTGGTCCATACATTCCGGTGTGGGAACCAGCAATTACAGCTTTATCTGGGGAATGTGCGGCGAGAATCAGACCTTCGATGACATGGATCACTCCGCCATGGAGGATCTGTTCTGATGGCTTCATCAGATATCACTCGTGGAAGACCGGGTCGTCATGCAAAAACCCCGGTTGCACCGGCGCCCCTCGTAAGTCTCCAGACCTTTACCATACGGAAAGACCTAAAAAAAGCATGCCGGGGTGGGTCATTATTACGTGAGGCCCGACTCTTCAGGCTTATGGAAGACATCCGTAAAAAGGGGTACCGGCACCTGGAGCTCGCCCGGGCGCCCTTTGATCCGGAAATATGGGAAGATATCGGCAGGGCCGCTGCGAAGGCGGAGATCAGTATCGAAAGCACCCAGATAAAGCTCAGGGAGATAGAGGCTGACCTCGGTAAAACCATAGAGATGCATCGGAGCCTGCCATGCCGCCGGGTGGTGATATCAGTCCTTCCCCTGAGACTGGCGGGCGCCGGCGCTGCGGCATACCATGAATTCGCCGGACGCCTGAACCGCCTGGGAGAGAAACTTAGGGATTCCGGACTGGAACTGCTTTTCCATCATCATCATTTTGAATTCCTTCCCCTGAAGGACGAAAAAACGAAAACAGGCATGGATATTCTGATTAAGTGTCTCGATCCCCATCTGGTAAAGCTGGTCCTGGATACCTACTGGCTCCAGCGGGGCGGAGAAAACCCCGGAAGTTTTATCCGCCGCATCGGCGGGATGGGGCTCGCCGGGGGCGTACATCTGCGAGACTATGCTCTTACACTGAAATTCACAGCTATAAAGGCGTCGGACACCTGTGTGGGGAAGGGACGCCTTGATTTCACCGATATTTACCATGCCTGTAACGAGGCGCGGGTCGCCTACATGGCCGTGGAGCAGGACTCCGGGCTACCCTGGGAAGACATCTCCGCCGCATATAGCCACATGAAATCAATAATTTATAACACAAGGGGGATATAGACCATGATTCTGGACACATTTAAACTTAAGGGTAAAACAGCCATCGTCACCGGTACCTCTCGGGGCCTCGGCCAGGCCATAGCCCGGGGACTCTCTGAAGCCGGGGCAAACATTGTCGGTGTGAGCAACGAGAGTTCCCAGGAGACCGGTTTACTAATCGAAAAGAACGGCGGCCGGTACCTGGAACTCCAGGTGGACCTGAGAACCACCGCGGGGATACCGGGAATCATAAGTGAAGGACTCCGGGCCTTCGGCTCCCTGGATATCCTGGTGAACAACGCCGGCATCATCCGGCGCAATGACGCCCTGGACTTCACCGAGGAGGACTGGGACGCTGTCATGGACATCAACCTGAAAAGTCTCTTCTTTCTCTCCCAGGCGTCGGCCCGGCAATTCGTCATCCAGGGCCGGGGGGGCAAGATTATCAATATCGCCTCCATGCTGAGCTACCAGGGGGGTGTCCGCGTCGCCTCCTACACCAGCAGCAAGAGCGGCGTCATGGGCCTTACCCGTCTCCTGGCCAACGAATGGGCAAAACACAACATCCAGGTGAACGCCATCGCCCCGGGATACATGGCCACTGAAAATACCGCACCCTTGAGGGCCGATGAAAAACGGAGCACCGAGATACTGGACCGAATCCCGGCGGGCCGCTGGGGAGTTCCCGAGGATCTCCAGGGAGCGGCGGTTTTCCTTGCCGGCTCCGCTTCCGATTATATCAACGGGTTTACCCTGGCCGTGGACGGCGGATGGCTCGCCCGGTAAAGGAAGGGAAGGATATGCCGGGCAATGTACAGATTATTTTGACCTACTCCTGGTAAGGGGATTATGCATCTTTTAACAGAAGACCCCCTTAAGGAGTATCTTTATAAAAAATAATGCATTAGCAGCAAATAACCACATCATAAAAAACTTGGGAGGGGAGAAATGAAAAAAATAACTCTAATCATTTTGGTGCTTCTATCTGCTTTTTTTGCTGGATGCGGTACTGATACAAGCAATGACAGCGCCAAACCAGACTTTATCGCCCGGCGTACCGCCTTCATTGAAGGAACTATTAATGCATCTCCGTCAAACTGTTACACAGAGCTTATCCGCCTGAAAATGGGCATCGCCCCTGATGAAGCCACTATTCGGGGATCTCAGGGGATTGCCAAACTCAATGCCCGCGAGGATACAGCCGACTTCAGGCTGCCGGCATTTTTGGGCATTCTCTACGGGTACTCGGACTCTGACCTCATGGATGCCGCTCTCGTAGAGGACATGAAGTCTGCGGTGCTCAACTTTAAATATTGGCCCGATGAACTGGCAGGGTGGACCTGGACCTACCAGCCCTATATGGATTCGGCCTATATTTACTCCCTGTTCAATGACGGTGATTCCTCTAACGATGCCGATGCAGCAACATATCTGGCAGCGTTTAACGCGGTTGATGCCATGGATGACATGTGTTACTGGTCGGAAAACCATTTTATACTTTTCAGCTCCGGCGCCTACCTCGCGGCACAGCTCTATCCGGATGAAACGTTCATCGCCAGCGGAGAGACCGGCTCGGAAAGACTGGCAAAATTCAAGGCCCGTATCATGCAATGGCTTGAGCTGCGGTATAAAAGCGGCTTCAGTGAATGGCTTTCCAACGTTTACTTCAATGAAGACATGCCGGCTCTTCTGGCTCTTATCGAATTGTGTGAAGACCAGGAAATTGTTCAGCTCTCCACAATGGTTCTGGACCTGATGATGGCCGACATGGCGCTCAACCAGTTCAGGGGGAACTTCGGCAGTACTCATGGACGTACCTATACCCAGAAAATGAGCGGATACTCTGACAGCACTGGAGCCGCCATGAACCTTCTATTTGGTTTGAATAACCAGGGAACGGGAAACATGACGGCTAGCCTTCTGGCCATGAGTGAAAAATACCGGCTGCCACGGGTAATCTATGAAATGGCCAATGATCTGGATCGTGAGTATTTTATTAATAAACAGCGCATGGGGATAAAAATCGAAGAGGCGGAATCACAGTGGGGGCTCAACTGCAGTAATCTGACCGATATTGAGGACGGCATGACTCTTCTCACACTGGAAGCCTACGCACACCCGCTCACCATTGATCTTTTTAAAAAAATGCTGGATGACTATTCATGGTGGGGAAACAGTATGTTTTCTTCATTCAAGGATTCCCGTTTGTTGCTGGAGCACCCTGAATTTACAGGCACCTACCTGGGTTTTGATCCGACACCGGGCGGAACCGATACCCTTCCTGAACTTGCCGCAATCGCTGAACCTGACCTGACTCGAAACATGAGAACCGAAGTGAATATCTATACCTACCGGACACCTGATCACATGCTCAGCACCGCCCAGGACTGGAGACCGGGATACGGCGGAGACCAGCAATCAATCTGGCAGGCGACACTGGGCATGGACGCCACCTGTTTCACCACACATCCCGGTATTGATGATTCCTCTATCACCGGCAATCCTTCGCCAAGCTACTGGACGGGATACGGCACACTCCCGCGTGCCATCCAGGTAAAAAATGTCGTTATTTCCCTGTATGACGTAGATGCCACGACAATGTTCTACGTTACAGGACAACCCCTGTACACCCATGCATATCTTCCCAAAGGTAAATATGATGAGGCTGTTAAGGACGGCAATTGGTTCTTCGCCCGGAAAAATGACGCCTACCTTGCGCTCTATTCATCGGATGCCGCAGCGGACTGGGTGACAAATACCGATGACGCAACGAAGGGAGGACAGTACGAGATCAAGGCGAGTGGTGAAAAAACAATCTGGATCACCGAGCTTGGCCGGGCTGCAGATTACGGCGATTTTGAATCCTTTAAAACTGCCATAAGAAATGCGGCCCTCACCGTTGATGCTGATGCTCTCACCGTGGACTACACATCACCCTCACAGGGAAACCTGGTCATGGGATGGACAGGAGCCCTGACACAGAACGGTGTCGCAGTAAATGTGAACGGCTACGGCAGGTATGATAATCCCTGCAGCACATCTGATGCCCCTGGCAAAGATATGAGCGTCGTGAGCTTCAGCCTTAACGGGGAATCTTTGGAACTCGATTATAATAACAGGACAAGAGTAGTAAGCAGTTATCTCTACTAATAGCTGTTGGACCAGTCAACATAAATCCTTTCTATCAGGCGGGGGCGTTCCCGGGAACAAACCCCGCCTGTTTCTCGTGCTTCTCAGGTCCATCGTAGACTTTACGAGGGTTCGGAACAGGAAAATATCCGATGCAATGATTTCATTTAGTCAATATTTCAAATAGTATTTTCCTCAAAAATTAATATGCACCCTTGTTTACGGTCATAAATTTCCGATTTTTTCCAGTATTGTCGCCTCATAGGGCGAAAGAGGGAAGGAAAGATCGGTCAGATGTTCACGGAGGAATCGATGCGTGGAGAAAATTACTTTCCATTGTCCGCGTTCATGGATGTGAACTTTTTTCGGCTTTGGAGAGAAATTCAAAGCCACAAAGATTTTCTGCCCGCTGCTTTCGCGTATATAGCCAATAATGGAGTCTCTACCCTTTACCAATGGTTCCCAGGTGCCGCTATGCATCGCCGATTTTTCTTTGCGCAGATGAATGAGGGAGCGGTAAAAATTCAGCATGGAATACGGGTCGTGCAGATTGTTTTCCACGTTCACTTCACGGTAGTCCTCGCATACGGGGAGCCATGAGCGGTTTTTACTGAAACCGGCGTTTTTATCACCGCTCCACTGCATGGGGGTTCTGGCCGGATCGCGTCCTTTGAAAAAGGGCCAGTACTTCTTTCCCAGGGGATCGTGAAGGTCCTGGCGGGTAAGCCTGCTGTTTTTCATGCCGATCTCTTCTCCATAATAGATGAAGGGAGTTCCCCTGAGAGTCATGAGCAAAACTGCGGCCACGCGGGCCCTTTTCATGGCATCGATTCCGCCGCCGAAGCGGCTCATACTGCGGGGCTGATCATGATTGGAAAGAACATGACAGGGCCATCCTTCCATGGGAATGGCATGCATCCAGTTGTTGATTGCATTGAAGACCTGGCGTGAATTCCAGAACCGGTAGATTAGGGAAAAATCAAAGGCAAGGTGCAGTTCGTCCATACCGCTGCCGAGATATAGGGCCGAAAGCTCCGGGTCTCCGGGAGGCATGGTGAATATTTCCCCAACGGCCATCCTGTCGTCATATCCGTCGAGAAGGATTCTCAGTTCTCTGAGTATGTCATGAGTCTCAGACCTGTTTCGGTCATAGCGGTGCTTCTGCAATTGGTGGGGGCGGAAGGAAGGGGGATTATTCCTGAAATGCTTGTCCTTGATGAACCAGTTCACCACATCGAGTCTGAAACCGTCAACGCCCCTGCCGAGCCAGAATCGTATTTCGGAAAACATCGCTTCGCGCAGTTTTATGCTCCGCCAGTTTACATCGGGCTGTTCCTTCAAAAATGAATGAAGGTAGTACTGACCGGTCATCTCGTCCCACTCCCAGGCCGAACCGCCGAAGGCCGACATCCAGTTATTGGTCGGCATGCCTTTTTTACCGTCGCGCCAGATATACCAGTCCCGCTTGGGACTCCGGCGCGAGGAGCGGGAGGCAAGGAACCACGGATGGAGGTGTGAGGTATGGTTCATAACCAGGTCCAGGATAATTTTTATCCCGCGTTGGTGTGCCTCTTTCAGAAGATGGTCAAAATCTTTCATGGAGCCGAAAATGGGATCTATTGAACGATAGTCGCTGATATCATACCCGAAATCATACATGGGAGAACAGTTGATGGGAGAAAGCCACACGGCGTCAATGCCCAGATCATGAAGATAGTCAAGTTTCATGATTATTCCTGGAATATCTCCCACACCGTCATCATTGGAATCGTAAAAGCTTCGGGGATATATCTGGTATATGACTCCATGTTTCCACCAGATTCGATTTTCTTTCATCATACGGAACCGGCCTGTGTCATTCATGCTGAAAGGTCAAGGTCAATAAGGAGTTTTTCTATGATAGAGTCCGCATTATAATCACGGGCCCGTTTAAGTGCGGCTTTATTAAAACCCTGGTTGCGCTTTTTATTGTTCAGCAGGCCGTTTATCTGTGCGGCCATTTCTATGCGATTGTTGACAACGAAACCGTTGATATTGTTCTGAATTATATCTTTCGGTCCCTTGGTCCGGTACGCCGCCACGGGGCAGCCGCAGCTCATCGCCTCCAGCACCACGCATCCGAAGGTGTCGAATTTTGATGGCAGAATGAGCATGTCCGCTGCCGAATAGTACTCCGGGAGCCTGTCGTGATCAACCCATCCGAGGAAGATGCCTTCGGGCAGGGCTTCTTTGAGTTTTTTCTCGGCAGGGCCTGTTCCGGCTACGGCAAGTTTCGCCTTCGGGTGGACGGCCCTGATTTTATCAAAGATATAAGGAAGTTCCATGACTCCCTTTTCTTCGCTCACGCGTCCCGCGAAGAGAAGTACCGGATCATTTTCCGCCACACCGAAGAGTTCGGTTTTTTTACCCTTTTTCGGTGTGAATATATCCTCGGCCCAATGCGCCGTGAGAAATACGCGGGATTCGTCAAAACCCATGGAGCTGCCCGTGAGCCACTTCCGCTGGTCCGTGTTGAGAACGAAAAGACCGTCGAAGCCCCGGTAAAAGGCCCGGATAAGACGTCTTAGCCTGTCAGTATTCTGCTGGTCAAAGTTTAGGACCTGGCGCGCGAACATCATCCAGTCCGTGTGTACATAGAAGTGGGCCGGTACGGTGTAGGCGTTTTTAAGGAACAGGGCCACCAGTCCCATGGGGCCTTCCGTGGAACACATGATGCGGTCGTATTCTCCAAGTTTGAAAATCTGGTGGATGTCCAGCATGTTGGGGAAGCGGAAGGGCTGATTTTCATAAAAGGGAAGTTTGAATTCCGAAACGGGCGGTACCACTATGAGATGATCACCGGGCTCCAGTGTACTGCTGCAGACCAGGAGGTCAATGGGAAGGTCGCGTTTCCGGATTTCATCCAGCATGGATTTAAGCACCATGGCCACGCCGTTATTATCCTCGAAGGTGTCAGTGAGCCATAACATGCGGTGCGGATGCTTGAAGGCGTTCAGTGAATCCGAAAATTGACTAAGAAGGGGGCGTGAATTGTAGAGGACCCGGGCACTGGTAAAATAGGACCCCAGGATTACGCCCGAGGCCAGGGAGGGGAAGCTGAGGCTGTCAAGGAAGCTGTTGAAATCAACGCTGCTCATGTGTTTTCCGTTACCCTCGCAACTGCTTTTTTGATCCAGGATTTTTCGTATGGAAATGGGAAGTTCGAAGTGATCAATCAGCTCATTGAGGTTTTTCTGTACCAGGTTTTCTGTTTCATTCAGTTCCCCCAGTTTTGTAGTAAGACGGCTGAAGAGAATATCGTTGAGGCTGGTATAAATTTTCCGTATGGATGCGTCAAAGGCCATGGCAGTGCGATCCTGATTGTCGCGGCGCATTTCGGCCATTTTTGTTGCCTCATTAAAAATATCTTTGTAGACCCGGGGAACCATGAGGCGCTTGGCAAATCCCGGGACCCGTCCGCTGAAACAGTCATGGAATATCCTGAGAAAATTTATTGTAACCTTGTGCCTTTTGAGTTCCATGAAGGCGTTGGAAACAGCGAAGGCCAGCATTTTATCCGAAGCGTCCCCTTTGTGGAGAAGCATGCGAAGCAGGCCCGGGTCCTCCATGTTGAGGCCGATCTGGCAAAAATAGTCGAGAAACGTGACTGCCATTTTCTCGAAATCATTGTGGGAACCATAGGGGGCCATATCTCCGTTTTTAATGGCTTCCAGGGCGAGTTTTGATCTGCTTAAAATTTTCAGTTTCTCACTCAGATCCGGTATGTACAGCCTGGTTCCAGTCTGTCCGGCAAATATGCCCATGTGGCTGTCCGATCCCCCTGAAAGGCTTTTTTTGTAGGGGTCGCGGCAGTATCGATCCGGAGCTAGGCGGTGTTTTTTTGCCAGGTCATCGATTTTTGAAGTGGTGAGCGTATCAACCCATGTCTTCACCAGCATATCCTGCCATGTGTCACGCTGACCGTTTATTGCCTCGAAGCGCTCAAATATCAGCGCCATTTTTTCGAAGAATTCCATGGGCGGGAGCCCCTTTGCCTTGTAATGGTAGAGGGGATGGGCCCAGATGGTGGGAATGTCGTGTTCAAATGTATATTCCTGGAATTTGTATATGTCGCGGCGCAGTTTTTCCAGTTCTATTTCCTGTTTCGGCGTGAACCCGTAGGTAAGGATATGAATACCCACCTTGAAGTCCGGAACTGTACAGCTGAATTCTGCCCCTGTAACCACGTCGTGTCCCTTGTCCCGCAGTTCATAGCAGGAACGGGCATTGTTATGGTTCGTGACCGTAAAGGTGTCGCAGCCATGGTTCTGCAACGTGGTCAGCAACTGTTCCGTGGAGAGCCAGGTTTCGGGCACTCTCAGTATCCGTCCCAGTATTTCATCGGGGACATTGCTGTTGTGGTCGTGACAGTGCAGGTCAATGGTGAGGGTGTTTTCCACGGGAAAACGGTTTCGCTGTTCAGTGAGATAGCTGTCCAGTGCCGTAAGGAGAGTTTTGTTAAAAGTCTGGTTGAATTCCATTGGGTCTCCGCATTTGTTAAAAAAGTATAAAGATTTATTAAAAGTCTTTATTTACCTGATAAATAATTCTTTTATGTCATGATATTCTCAGGGAAATATGAAGATTTCGTGAATTTTATCCAGGGATCTTTGTAAAAAGATGCGGGAAAATATCTTTTGTATTGCATTTTTCCATTGCATTTTTTTTATTGCTATACAAGAGATAAGATATTTTTGAAAAATATGCAGGGGTATGGGGCTCATGAAGGTAACGGCTGATATGACAGTGGCAAATGTTCTGAAGCAATCGAAGAAGGCTGCCGAGGTGTTCAGGAAATATAATCTTTACTGTATCGGCTGTAAAGGGGCTGCCGAGGATACCATCATGAAGGTGGCCGTCAATAACGGAATTGATGTGAAGGTTTTTGTCGAAGAACTGAATAAGGCCATGCGACCGGGATCATGAAGTCGGTTCGTATTATTGCCGGCAGCTACCGGGGAAGAGTTATTCCCTTCGACGTGAGGAAGTTCAATGACGCTGATATCACCCCCCAGAAGGTAAAGGAGGCCCTTTTTTCCATTCTGGGCGATATAAACGGGAAATATTTCCTCGACCTTTTTGGCGGTTCAGGACAGGTCGGTTTTGAGGCCGTGAGCAGGGGTGCCAAAGGGGTGGTCATAAATGAATCGGACCGCCGGCGATATGAGTTTATCCGGCATTATGCCACGCAGTTCCCTGAAGCTGAAAGGCCCCAGGTCCTGAATTACCCGGCGTTCCGGGCTCTCAGGTTTCTCCACAACCGTGAACGGTATTTCGATTTTATCTATATCGATCCGCCCTATGAAAAAATCAGCGGCAAGGTTCCGGTCTATGTTGAAATTCTCGATGAAGTGGGGCGCTACCGCGATATTTGTGAAAAGGCCGTTGTCGTACTCCAGCATTTCAGCGCCAATGAGCTTGACCGGAATATACGGGGCTTTTCTTTCATAAAAAGAAGGGATTACGGCAGCACAGCCCTTTCTTTTTACAAATTTGTAACACAGGATACGGACAATACTATTGATAATATTTAGCCGTATAATACCTTTGTAGTAAATGGGACATGCTCATAGTTGTTTATGTAAAGTCCCTGTTGATTTTTCTAATAAATTGCTGTAAAAGAGGTGCCAAATGAAATCCGACGGTGATGGGAAAATCGGTGAAACCGATGCCGCAGGTGAAGCTGAGAAAGAGAAAACCACTCCTTCCAACTTTATCAAGGATATTATCCGCGAAGATATCAGGAACAATAAAAACAATGGGCAGGTCGTTACGCGCTTCCCGCCGGAACCGAACGGGTATCTTCATATTGGTCATGCCAAATCCATATGCCTGAACTTCGGTCTTGCCCGGGAGTTCAAGGGACGCTGCCACCTTCGATTTGACGATACCAATCCCGTGAAGGAAGAGGATGAGTATGTGGAATCCATCAAGGCCGATGTTCGCTGGCTGGGATTCGACTGGGGAGAGCATCTCTATTTTGCATCGGATTACTTCGGGCAGCTCTATGAATGGGCTGTACAGATGATAAAGGCCGGGAAGGCCTATGTTTGTGATCTTACGGGCGATCAAATCAGGGAGCACCGCGGGACCCTCACCTCTTCGGGCAAAGAGAGCCCCTACCGGAACAGGTCCGTGGAGGAAAACCTCGATCTTTTCGAGAAAATGAAAAACGGAGAGTTCCCCGACGGGTCAAAGACCCTGCGGGCTAAAATAGACATGACATCGGGTAATATCAATATGCGCGATCCCGTAATGTATCGCATATTGAAGGCCGAACATCACCGCACAGGGAATACGTGGTGCATATATCCCATGTACGACTATACCCACGGGCAATCCGATTCCATTGAAAATATTACCCATTCCATTTGCACCCTGGAGTTCGAGATTCACCGTCCTCTTTATGATTGGTTTTGCCGTGAGTTGGGTATACATCATCCCCAGCAGATAGAATTCGCTCGTCTCAATCTCACCTACACGGTCATGAGCAAGAGGAAACTCCTGCAACTCGTTAAGGAAAAACATGTAAAGGGATGGGACGATCCGCGCATGCCTACCATCGCCGGGCTCCGCAGGCGTGGATATACTCCCGAAGCCATCCAGGATTTCGCCGAGAGGATCGGTGTGGCAAAGGCGGACAGCACCGTTGATATTGCTTTTCTTGAATTCTGTCTGAGGGAAGATCTGAATAAAAAAGCGATACGGGCCATGGCCGTACTCCGTCCTTTGAAAGTGGTGCTCACAAATTATCCTGAAGGGAAAGTGGAGGAACTGGAGGCGGAAAACAATCCCGAAGACCCGTCAATGGGAACGAGAAAAATTCCTTTTAGCAGGGAAATCTATATTGAAGAGGATGATTTCCGTGAGGATCCTCCGAAGAAATTTTTCAGGCTGGCCCCGGGAGCGGAGGTCCGGCTTAAACACGCATATCTCATCAGGTGCGAGGAAGTGATAAAAGACGGCCAGGGCCGCATCACGGAACTCCGCTGTACTTATGATCCTGCCACGAAAAGCGGTGAGGGGGCCGTGGAACGAAAGGTGAAGGGGACGCTGCACTGGGTATCGGCTCCCCATGCCGTGAATGCCCAGGTGCGGCTCTATGAGCACCTTTTCATCAAAGAGAATCCCGATGAAGCGGAAGAGGGGAAGACATTCCTGGATAATATCAATCCCGATTCTCTTGTCGTGCTGGACAACTGCATGCTGGAGCCGGGACTGGGCAGTGCCAAAACCGGAGACAGGTTCCAGTTTTTAAGGCACGGATATTTCTGTGTTGATCCCGATTCAACCGGTGAACGGCTTGTTTTCAACAGGACCGTGGCGCTGCGTGATACCTGGGCCAAGATAGAGAAGTCCATGAAGGAAACCCCGCAGGCGTAGCAAAGCTGCCTGTCAGCTGAAGGGCAGGGTGATGGTAAAGGTGGTTCCTTCGCCGGGCTGTGAACTGGCGCTGATGGATCCGTGATGGTTTTGCGTTATAATGAAATAGGACACCGAGAGTCCCAGGCCGGTTCCGTCGCCCACGGGTTTTGTCGTGTAAAAGGGCTCAAAAATTCTGTAGCGCACAGTCTCCTCCATGCCCGGGCCGTTATCTGATAAATGGATGACGGCCCTGTTCGCCTGCTCCATGGTCCTGATGGTAATACGGGGTTCGAATTCTTCATCTCTTTTTTCATTGAGAGCATGGGCCGCGTTTTTTAGTATATTAAAAATAACCTGTTCGATCTCATTTCTTATACAAAGAACCCTGGACAGGGCCATGTCGTATTCCCTTTTTATAATAATGTGTTTGAAATCATAGTTTTTCTTCATATCATAATCGCTGGAAACCAGTTCGATGGAATCATTGATGAGCTTGTTTATATCCGTGGATGTCTTTTCCGTGCCGGCCGTTCTGCTGAACTGAAGCATATTGCTTACGATTTTTGCGGCGCGGGAACCGGCATTCTGTATGCTCTCAAGGTATTTGTAAATTTCACGTTTCTCCAGATAACCGTGCATCTGCGGGAGGTCAAGGTGGAGCGATTCAGCTGTCTTAAGGTTTTGGGCGTTGTTTATATCAAAGCGTCGCTTGACGCTTTCAGCAGCCAGCATTATTATTCCCAGTGGGTTGTTGATCTCATGGGCCATGCCCGCGGCAAGTCCGGCCACTGTCATCATTTTTTCCGTCTGGAGCATTATTTCCTCGGTGCGTTTACGTTCCGTGATGTCCGTTCCCATGCTGAATAAAAAATCGAACGATCCGTCCCTCCTGAAAAGTGAGCAGGAATACCATTCCACGGTGAGAATGCGGCCGCTCCGAGAAATGATGTCGAATTGTCTTGTCGATTCCGACGGACAGGAAGATAGCCCGCACTGAACCTCCTGCGCAGCATCCCTGTCCTCTTCAGTAACAAAGAGGGAGATGAAATCACCGCCCATTACCTCATCAAGGTTGTATCCCAGGGCCCTAAGCGCCGCATCGTTCATCATCAGTATACGGCCGTTCCCGTCCAGGGCCACATAAAATAGCGGCGAGGCTTGAATGAATATTTTATTGAAATCGCTTTGCTGCATCGCTTCCTGTTGAGCCTTGGTCCGTTCAGCCAGTTCCCGGGCCAGTTCCTGCGACCTGATATTCACCAGTTTTTTAAGGCTCCTGTTCCATTGGAGGATTAAGATTATTATGAATATAAAAATGCCGGTAGATACCATCAGCATAATGAAGAAGTTATGGTCCGATTCAATGTCATAGTTCAGGCCCAACCATTTTTTTTTCAATTGCTGTTGTTCATTGGTAGTTATGTGGTTCATGGCTTTCTCGAGAATGTTGTGCAGTATGGGGATATCCTTCCGCGAAGCTATTGACAGGCTGTAGCTGAATTCTGCGTCACCGGCAATACGGAAGTTTATAAGTCCTTCTCTTTCTATAATCCATGACGCTGCCGGCAGGCTGGTAACCATTGCGTCAACCTCACCGAAAGACAATTTTCGCAAACCCTCGGTTTCATTGTTGACGAGATTGATCGGCACCCCGGGGAAGCGGGATTTAATGTAACCCTCAAGAGCTGTTCCTCTGACGAGAGCTGTTTTGAAATTTCTGAGATCGGCGAGTGTGAGATTATTTTTTAAATTTTTCCTGACCAGGATGACATTCTGAACCGTTAAATAAGGTTTGGTAAAGGATAGATAGAGGGAACGATCCGGAGTCTGGCTGATTAACCCAATGACATCAACTTTACCGGTTTTAGCGCTGATGATTGTATTATCCCAACTGCTCATGGGGACGATTTTAAAGGAAAACTGAAGTTTTTTTTCAATTTTGTTTATTATATCGGCGGTATAACCGGTGTAGACGCCATTTTCATCGATAAACTCTATAGGCGCCCATACGGGATTCACGGCAAGAGTTGTCTTGTTATTATTGTTCATCAGCCATTGTTGTTCTTCGTCGGTGAGTTTTATTTCAGGGCTGTCCGCAGTCATATAATAATAAAAACCGGCTAAGATCAGAAAGGCCAGTATGAACATGCTGGCAATTAAGGGAACGGTGAGATAAAGATATTTGCCCGACAGAAGCTGCCGGATGGATACAATGCTCGCGGGCCCATCATTTCGGCGCGCAACATGCATGGATTTTTTTAGAAATTTAAGGAAAAGGATTATGGCCAGGATCATTGCTATGCCGGCAGACAAGAGTATGACCAGTGACCTGAGCCGGTTTCGTTCCATATGGGACGATGCCTGTTCAAGATGTATCCATTTCCTGTAGATTTCCTCGCGTTCATCGGGTGTAATTGAAGCGAGTCCTTTTTCCAGTATACGGTTCAGTATAGGCCAGTCGTTCCTGGAACCGATGGAAAAATCGTATGTGTGTCCCGTTTCCCCCGCCACGCGCAGATTTTTTATATTCAGCTTTTCTATATAATACGAGGCTACATCAAGCTGCACAAGAGCTGCCCTGGCTTTTCCTTCAGACACCATCTTCAGTGAAGTCTGCTCATCGGGTACCTGGATTATGTCAAGTTTTGGGAAATGTTCGCTTGCATAATTGATTACCTGGTAACCTTTTGTCGCGGTTACTTTTTTACCGGGAAGATCTTCCATGCTGTTGATGGACTGGTCATCCTGTCGTACGATTATCATGGTGGAAGAATGAAAGAAAGGCGTGGTAAAGTTGAAGTATTCCCGCCGCTCCGGTGTGTTAACAATGGTCATGATGACGTCGATTTCCCGGTTTTTGGCCATACTCAGCATGGATGCCCACTCATGTACCGTCACCTTTTTAAAATGGAACCCCAGCCGCTTTTCCAGTATAATTAGATAATCTTCGGCCATACCGGTGAAAGAGCCTGATTCATCGAGAAAATGGAGAGGAGGATAATTGGTTTCGGGGGCCAGGATTATTTTACCGTCATGTTCATGGAGCCACTGCTTTTCTTCCCCGGTAAGTTCTATTGTCGATGCCATGACCCGGGCCGGGGTTATGGCAATGCCAAGCAGTAGTACTATGGCGGGTAATGTTAAGGCCGTTTTCATTTTCATTTCCTGATTGGAGCCCCTATCTTTCGGCTGCTTTGAAGTATACAGTGAAAAGGGGGAACGGTCAAGTATTTAAATCGATAAGGACCAGTGGGTTAAGAGCCGGATTGTTTTAACGCCGCAGCCGCTTTTAAAGCGTCTACGGCGTCATTGAAACATTATTCTTTTATTTCCTTTTTATCCTTCTGTATAAATTGTTCGAAGATTATATCTGCTACAAAAACAGCAGCGGTTATAATGGTTATAATAAGCCATGCCCCGTATGAGAAATGAAGCTTGCCATAATAATCTCCAAATAAAATACACACTGCGGCAAAGGCCGCTGTAAACAGTGTTACGCCAAGAGGACTCATATGTTTTCTCCATGTTTTAATAGTTATAATTGCAGGGAAACATGAAGATGAGTCAGAGAAAAGTGGAGGAGCTCCATCGGGGATATTTATTCTGAAGAAATATTTGAATAGTTGCTGAAAATCCCTTTCTGCTTTTTATCGAAGGAGCGGGCATCGGGACAGTATCGGCTAAGGCATGCACGGTTATGATAAGCTTATGCAGATAAACAATTGACGCCGGCGCCGCTTCGCTGATGAAAACAATTTCGGAACTGTGGTCGTCTCTGTGCTGCCGGGAGTTCTCAACAGGGTAGGCCGATGCAAGACTGTACCCCAACAGGTACAGTGCTGTAAAGAAAGCAATAAGTGTTTTTATGTGTCGGCCTTTTAACATGTCCAGACGCCTCTGACCGCGACAAATATAATCATAATTTTGCCAATAGTAAAGTAAATAATTACTCTAAATTTTTTCATACAGCTTTTCGCAACTGCGGCAGAGAGGGTTCGTGACCCTGTTTTCGCGGAATTCTTTCCGCAGCGATTCCATCCTCTCACCGGTCCAGATTTCCCGGAGAGACTGTATTTTGAGGTCGCCGCAGACATACTTGTTGTTGAAATCAAAGCAGCAGGGGACGACCGTGCCGTCCCAGGTGATGGTCATCCGTTCGAAGGGGAATGTGCAGGTCACCGTTGGAGATTTTTCCGGTTTGTTATAACCGCTTTCCCCTTCCGTAAGCTCATTGATTTCTTTGCAGGAACCGTCCCAGGTTATGAAAGTCTTCGGCAGAAAGGAATCAATTCCCTCCATGGACTCCCAGTATTCCCTGCGTGCATCGATGCTTTTACTGTTCCGGTAAAAATCAATCATGGAAAGAATGACGGTGGTTTCGGACTTCATCTCTTTTTTAAGGTGAAGAAAGCGCATGAGCCGTTCATGGGATACGGTATAGGCCTTTTCCATGCCGCGGATTTTCATGAAGGATTCATCGTCATGGCCGTCCAGGGAAATGTACAGTGTATGCGGTTCGGCATGGATCAGTTTCTCTGAAACGGGGTCTGTGAGCATCCAGGGATTAATGGAGAGGCCCGTGTGTATACCCTGTGCATTGGCATGCCTGATAAAAAGATCAAAACTGGGGTGGAGCAGGCTCTCGCCGAAGTGGTGAAGCCAGAGAATCTGTGTTCCGGCGAACCGGGGATTCACGCTGATCAGTTCATCGATGGCCTTTCTGTACAGCTCAAAATCCATGAATCCCTGCGGGCGGGTCATAGATTTTGTCCTGGGGCACATGACGCAGCGCATTGGACACCGGTTGGTCAGTTCAATGTTGAAAATTCCGAAGGCGTGGTCTGTCATGGAGTTTTCTTCCCGGGGGCCCATGAAAAGATTCCTTTTCCTATGCCCTTTCCTTCCGCAGTTTTTTGATTTCTTCCTGCATGAAGGCGGCGAAATGGATGCCGTAGACGGGCACCAGGGTTTTCCAGTCATCTTTCGTTATTTTCTTCCTGCAGTTATGTGCGCCGCAGGAGCAGACAAATTCCTGGTCAAAATTGGCGATGAAGGTTCCGTAATCCACGGTGAGTTCCTCGCCCGGTGCTATGTCGCGGCGGGCGATAATATTGTCGCGGGAATCGTAGATCATGTTGGGGTCGCAACTGTGATTCATGTAATTGGCTATGTGCCGGGCGCAGGTCCAGTCGAAGGTGCCGATGATTTTGCCGAAATCCAGGTCATAACAGTACCGGAGAAAAAGCGATCTCTTCTCACCGGTAAGTGACTGCATCTCCGTAGTTGTGAGGGTTACCCATCCCTCCTTCTCATCCTCGACCCAGTCATCATAGCTGAAGAGGATAGTCCCCTTTTTAATGGCTTCGTCAGTGTAAAGCCCCGAGCCCGAGGCCGGAGTGGATTGCTTTGTTATCATACATCCCCCGAAACATGGCAGGGGTGCAGCGATGTCTATGGGAACGACGGGAAAATGCCGCGGCGCCTTTTCTGCCCCTGAAATGATGTGCAATAGATGACCAGACCCGGCATAAAATCAAGCATAATTGAGGGGACATAAAGATTTATCGGTGATTTCTATTTTTGAAAAATTTTATTGAAATCAGAAAATGGCATTTCCAATGAGGACAAAGAGAATTGACAAAATGAACAGTGTTTACATTATTGAAAAAAAAGACCGGCCGTATGGTGCATCAATGACATTATAGGGTCAATTTTCAATCAAACAGAAAAAGGGGATGTGTATGGGCAGCAAAATGTATGTAAAGGTACTATTAATTCTACTGATTTTTTCCGCGCTGATATCTGTGCAGCATGGATTCGCGAATATCGATTATCTTCCCAATCAGAGCGCCGAATATCACCGCACCATAAGCAGGAACGCCGCTACGGATGCCGCAGACATCGTGAACTACAACCCGGCAGGCACGGTTTTCCTGAGGGACGGTCTCTATATCAATGCCGGGAACCAGATCGTTCCCAAACTCGATTATATCATCACCTACCAGGGACAGGAGTATAAGTCCGAGAAGCCCGTGTGGCTCCTGCCGGACCTCTATGCCGTGTACAAGAAGGGGAACATCGCCTTTTTCGGCGCCTTCAATGTCCCGGCCGGCGGCGGTTCTGTGAATTATAAAAGCGGGGTACCCATGATGCCCATGTATGTATCGCTGGTGAAAGAGGCGGCGATTCCCATCATTCAGGATCAGGCTGCTCAAGAACTTGATACTTTCCCTATAATCGGGGCATTATTCACCTATGAATCCGCCCTGGAAGAAGTCCAGAATAATGTTGATTTGTCCGGCACAACAGTTACTTGGGATGGCGGCGCCATCGAAGGCAGCTCCATGTATCTGGCAGGCACTGTTGGGATGGCCGTGAAACCCATGGATGCGCTGTCATTGTCTCTGAGTGTTCGCGTCATGTATGCCCTCAACACGTATAAGGGATATTCAGCATATATTATAGATCCTATTGCCTCTGGAAGCGGACTTTACGGTCCTACCGTTGCAAACGGTATAAATGATGCAGAAAATGAAACCGAACGCGTGGAACTGGACGCTTCCACGAGCGCCCTGGGTTTCGGCAAGATCATCGGATTAGATGTGCGTCCCTTTCAGCTCTTCGGTATAAAGGCTTTCAATCTGGAGAGCCTGCTCGTGGGTCTCCGTTTCGAGGACGCCACGGTGCTGAAGTTCAAAGAGAAAGTAAATGATGGAAAGGACTTCGCCGGCATGTTCGTCGACGGCCGCAAGACCAATCGTGACCTGCCCATGCTCATCGCCGCGGGCGTGCATTACGACATCATGTCGTGGCTCTCGGCCAGCGTGAGCTTCACCTATTATTTCCTCAAGATGGCCGACAACGCCGAGGATACGGCCGAAGATGTGAACGTCTACGACGACGATTACGGCAACCCTTTTGATGTTTCCTTCGGTATAGAATACAAGCCCTTCAACTGGCTGAAGTTCGGCACGGGATACCAGTACACCAATACGACGGGTAACAAGAATACCTATAATGACCTGGAATTTTCCCTGTCGTGCCATACCGTGGGTGTGGGCGTGGCTTACAAGCCCCTGCAGGACCTGACGCTGAACGCGGGTTTTTCAGCCACGATTTTTGCCAAACAGAAAGAGGTCACAGGACAGGAAGCCTTCCAGAAGAAAATTCTGGCCGTGGGCCTCGGTGCGGAATATGTATTCTTTACCGGCAGCAATGTTGATAATACGCAGGATAGGAAAAAAGACGAGAAACGCAAGCCTATGGATATGCGCCTGCGATAGTTAAGGCAGCGGGGCCGGAGGATCTATTCACTGTCCCCGGCTTCCCAGGTAGGGCATATCCTGCTTGAACCCGGCTCATAGTCGCGGCATATCTTGGGCCGGGTCTCATATATGGAACAGGCTGTGTGGTCTTCCATATACTTCAGAAAGGGACACCCGTGGAGGTACATGCCCGTTCCCGCCGAAATGAGATGGTCCCCGGCCCATATGGGCTGCCAGTGTTCCATCACATGAAGTATATCATACCTTTTCTCCTGTTTCCATCGCTCCAGATCTTTTTCGGTATACAGAGAAAAGACGTTGGCAAGACAGCATTTCCCGCACTGCAGGCATTGGCTGTTGTTGTGATTCGCCATTTTTTAGACATGCTTGCAGAAAACCGGTGATATTGCAATAAAATTATTAAAAATATAAAACTTTTTAAATGCAACCACGGGGTCACAGAGGCACAGGGGGTGGGGAGAGTGGGTTTATAGTCTGCAGCCAGAAAAAACGCCATTGAAAAAATATATCTAAAAAAATAACTCATTCCGGATTCCTGGGATTTTTGATTCCACCGGAGAGGGATAGATGCCAATGAATGTAAAGAATAATTATATCGCTTTGCATTTAACTATACCCGGGTAAAAAAGGTAATAATAATTCACGCGGAGTCGCAGAGGCGCAAAGTTTTTAAATGGTTTCATTTGATAACCTTTAAATCAGGATGCGATATACGCATGTTGTATCCAGCATAACACTTTGCGTCTTAGCGCCTTTGCGTGATTACATTCTTTAATTTATACCTGATTTCAGGTATTATGGCAAAATTCCAACAATACGGAATGAGCCAAAAAAAATCAAGCTTCCGGATACCTGTAGTTTATAAACCAAAATTGATTTAGCTATGAATAGAAAAACCACACTTCTTCTTTTTTCTTTTTCTTTCCCTGTGCTTTCCCCGTGGTGCTCTTTTAAAAAATTCATTTCAAAAGCATGTGAGGGAATGAAGTTATGAAAGCATGTTGGTAGAATGCTGTCGCTTACTTCCCTTTCAGGTAACGCACTTCCAGGTCCTGGATCGCGGCGATTACGCGAAAATAGGAGAGGGGCATCTCCGAGGCAAGGCTGTGGAAGGCGAAGGCAATGTATCGGTTGTGGTCCTTTTCTCCGGGCCTCGTGGCGTCCATGAGATGCCAGCGGCCTCCGTAGAAGGCCTCGGCCCACATGTGGTAGACAAAGATATTGCGGCGGCCGCCAAATTCGGGAACGAGAATCATGCCCATGACGGCCCTGGCAGGGATACCCAGGGACCGCAGCAGGGCCACGGTGAGAACCGTGTGTTCCGTGCAGTCGCCGCTGCGGCTCCGTATGACGTTTACGGCGGGAAGCAGGGGAATGCCCAGGGTTTTCCTATCGATAAATTCCGAGACAAAGCGTTCTACTTTAACAGGCTGGTTTTTGCCCGCAAGAAACCGGTGGGCCAGGTTTTTTACCTCCGGCGAGGTTAGATTCAGGAATCTCGTATCGCCCAGGTATTTTTTCATATCAGTGCCCGCACTGGTATGCGAAGAGAAATCGCCGCAGCGCAGTATTACGGTCTTACCGTTGCTTTTATACTGCTTTACAATTTTCTGGAAGGGCGTTGTCTCGGGTTCGAAGGCTTCGTCTGTGGAATGGAGCATGTATTCCGATATTTTTTCTCCATAGACTTTCGCGGTGAAATCCTTTACCTCCACGGAAAAGGATGAGAAGTCTACGGACTGCGGCGATGCCTCTGTGAGAGCGCAGGCGCAGCATAGAGAGGAAAGTATGATAGCCAGGGTCTTCATTGCTATTGTTCTTTCAGAAGCTCAATTTTGTTGTTGAGCATGACGATGACTGCCTTCTGTGTGACGCCGCTTTCATCGATGTATATATCGATATTCTTGAAGTTTTCTATGGCCTGTACAATATGAATGACGGAAATGGTTTTTCCATCAATGCTTATATTCTCACTGCCCATGACCCTGGCAATGACCCGCACGGGTTCTTCAAGTTCAAACGTCGGATCGTAAAGGTATGCCGAGACCCTGGCTCCCGGCTTGAACTTTTCTTTCAGCAGCTGCGACATGAAGAAGTTGCCGTCCAGGATAAAGGGTTTTTCAATAGTGACGGTCGATTCCATCCCATCGGTGTTGACCGTCACGTTTTTACCCGAGAAAAGTGCCGTGGTATGCATTTTCTGTACGTCGCTGCCGTTAACGACCGTGTTCAGTATTTCCAGCTTTATGGGCTGGAATGAATCGGTTTCAACCGTTACCTGCCGGGCCGTGTTTTTTATGCGGCCCATTTCCATGGTCATCTCCATGCCCGAGGTGTATATGCCGTTTTTAAGTTCATTCGATATGGTGGCTTTGCCGATAGCCACGCCGTTCATGAGCAGTCGGTAGTTCCATGATCCCATGGGGATGGCTGTTGGGGCGCTTTTCCCGCACTGCAGGGCCGCAAGGAACAGTATAATAATGAATGATAATTTTTTTAACATGACATCTTCTCCACGGTCATTTCTTAAAGTGGTCAAAACCCGAAAGCGTCACCGGTATCTTGGCGCCCTGTTTTTCGATAAAATATTCCTTGTCCAGGATAGTGCCGATGGGGGTCACGGCTACTCCATTTATTTCACCTGCCGCCTCGCCGGGTCTTGCCGCTGAGGTGAAAAGGAGCTCATACTCTTCGCCGCTGTTGAGAAAGATATTTTCCGGCTCCAGGCCCTTTTCGGCGCAATAGGACCTTAAGAGGGGCGTACAGGGAAATAATTCTTCTTTTAGCAGGAAACCCCTGCCGCTCTCTTTCACAATATGACCCAGGTCCGAGAGGAGGCCGTCGGATATATCGATCATAGCCGTGGGCTTAAAGAGTTTCATCAGCGGTTCCACTATGGATGCGCGGCAGGGCGGACGGTCATGTTTTTCCGTAAGTCCGCGGTACGCGGTCATTCCCGCAGGGTCGTCGTTCATGAGGAGGTCCAGTCCGGCCCGGCATTCGCCTAGGCTTCCCGTTATATAAATGGTGTCGTTCGGGCGCGCGCCGCTTCGTAGGACAGGATCATATCCTGCCGTTTCCCCGTAGATGCTGATGCTGATGACCAGTTCTTTTGAACTTGAAATATCACCGCCGGCAATGGCCAGGCCTGCCATGGATGCCGCTTCGGTCATTCCTTTGTACAGCGATGCGATATAATCCTCTTCGGTGCCGGGCGGTACGCCCAGGGCCACCAGGGCAAGCCTGCAGGCGCCGCCCATGGCGCTGACGTCTGAAATGTTGCCCGTCATGGCCTTGTAGCCGATGTCTTCCGGCGAGCTTTTACCGGTAATGAAGTGGACCGATTCGACGCTCATGTCCGTAGAGAAAAGGCCGAACCGGTCCGGGCCGAGCCGGTACACGGCGCAGTCGTCACCAATGCCGGTCAAAAGGTCAGGCAGGTGTTCCGGCAGTCCCGATCGTATCTGCTTTGTTATTCTGTCAAGAAGGTCCCATTCACTGTTGATTGGCATAAAAACCGTTCCCGTTACGAGCAATATGTTTTAATGCAGTATGAGATCCGTTTTTTGATGTTTTCATAGCCGATGAGGGGAAGGGCCTGTTCCAGGTCCGGGCCCTTGAGCCGTCCCGTAACCAGTGCCCTTACGGGCATGAAGAGCTTTTTCCCCTTCTGCGTGCTGTTATCTTTTATTTTATGGATCAGTTCCGCGGCGAAATTTTCAGCGTTGATTTCTTTATCGATAAGATCCGCCGCTGCCGTGATGATCTCCCGGGCGTAATCCTCCCTGAGCATGGCATCGGCTTCTTCGTCGGGAATGGTCGCGTCCTCAAGGAAGATGGGGATAAATCTGCCGATGTCGGAGAGGACCTCGCAGCTGCCCCGGAGGAGGGCGATGATGGACTCCAGTTTCTCCCGGGGAACCGATGAGGGACTAAAGCCTGCCTGCTCGATATATGGAATCATGAGATCCGTGAGGGCCGGGATTGCGTAGCTGCGTATGTACTGGCCGTTCATCCAGCGCAGTTTCTGGAAATCAAAGACCGTAGCGCTTTTGCCCAGGCCGTCCAGCTCAAAATGTTTCAGCAGTTCGTCAAAGGGGAGTATTTCCTCGCCCGATTCCGTGGCCCATCCCAGCATGGCTAGATAATTCATGAGCGCCTCGGGAAGGTATCCCTCTTTCCTGTAGAGGTCCACGGAGGTTATGCCGTGCCGCTTGCTCAGCTTTGAGCGGTCCGGGCCCAGGATGAGGGGCATGTGGGCGAATTCGGGAATGGGCAGCCCCAGGGCTTTTCCGATGAGTATCTGCTTGGGCGTATTGGACAAGTGGTCTTCGCCGCGAACCACATGAGTTATGTTCATCAGGGCATCGTCGATGACCACGATGTAGTTATATACCGGTACGCCGTCGGACCGGACAATGATAAAATCGCCGCCTATATTATTGGAGTTGAACTGCGTGTCACCCTTCAGGTGGTCCTTAATGGTGACAGTTTCGTTCTCGGGTACATGGAAACGCACCGTGGGTTTACGTCCTTCATCTATGAAGCGCTGCGTTTCCTCCCTGCTCAGGTTTCTGCATTTTCCATTGTAGGTGAAGGAGGCCGTACTGCCGTCGGCGCCCTTGCGGGTTTCTTCGAGTTCTTCCTTGGTGCAGTAGCAGTGATAGGCCTTGCCCCCGGCGAGCAGTTTTTCCGTGTATTGGCGGTATATATCGAATCGTTCCGACTGCCGGTATGGCCCGTATTCACCGCCCTTGTCGGGACCCTCGTCCCAACTGATGCCCATCCAGCGCAGGTCGTCCATGATGGAAAGCTCCGATTCCCCGGTGCTTCGCTCCATGTCCGTGTCCTCGATGCGGAGCACCATCTTAGCTCCGTATTTCCTGGAAACCAGGTAGTTTATTACGGCGGTCCTTGCGTTGCCGATATGCAGAAATCCCGTGGGACTGGGTGCGAAACGTACGCGCATATGAATCTCCTTGCACTATTATATAGAATGAAGAAGAGCATGTCGAGGGTATCGCTGTATTGTCAATTAAAAAAGGATTAAACAATATTCTCTTATAATCACGTATAATCATGGCTGCCATGCTTTTTTCATTGACATTACTTCAGTCATGGGAAATATGTTGGCCTGTTCCGGCCCGAATCGTTTTTCATTGATAAAAGGCGCCGGTATTTCAGTATCCGTTTTAATAAAGATAGTTCGAATGTTGTTAAAAATATATAAAAATCAGGGCCAGCACAGGAAAAATATATGGATAGCGCTATCAAAAAGGCCGCAGAGGCCATCAAGGGGTCGGAAAACCTTATCTCTCTGACCGGGGCGGGTATTTCAGTGGAAAGCGGTATCCCCGATTTTCGCAGCGCCGGAGGTCTCTGGGAAAAATACGACCCCGCGATCTATGCCACGATCGAAACCTTCAAAAAAGATCCCCGCATGTCCTGGGATATGATTTTTGACATGATCGATGTTACGGCCGGAGCGGAACCAAATCCGGGGCACTATGCCCTGTCCGAGTTGGAATCCCTGGGTTACCTCAAAGGCATTATCACCCAGAACATCGACAACCTGCACCAGCGCGCCGGGAGCACCCGGGTGGTGGAATACCACGGTAATGCCACGAGGCTGGAATGCCTGGGATGTCATGGGGGATTCGGCATGGAATCCTTCAATATCGCGGAAAAAGAAATCCCCCGCTGTCCGAAGTGCAACAGGATTTTGAAACCGGCGGTTATTTTCTTCGGCGAGATGATACCCCGCAGCGCGCTCCTGGATTCCAATGTTCTCACGCAGATGGCCGACGCCGTACTTGTCGTGGGGACATCGGCCATCGTGTATCCAGCCGCCGGAATCCCCTTTGAAGCAAAAAAGAACGGCGCCGTTATAATCGAGGTCAACGTGGAAAGAACGCCCTTCTCCAGTCACATAACCGATATTTTCATCGAGGGGCGGGCCGGTGAAATGCTTCCCCTCCTGGTGCAGGCCGTCAAGGGTACATGACGGGAGACATGTCTTGGAACGGATACAGCTACTTTCTGAAAACATAAAGAATAAGATTTCCGCCGGTGAGGTCGTCGAGGGACCCTTTTCCGTGGTCAAGGAACTGATGGAGAACGCCATTGATGCCGGGGCCACGGCCATACAGGTCCAGGTCCTGGAGGCCGGTTTAAAAAAGATCACGGTTACCGATAATGGTCACGGCATCTTCAGTGAGGATATGGAGCTTGCCCTGTGCGACCATGCCACGAGCAAAATCCGCGACGTTCATGATATCGAGCATATCGGTTCCTACGGTTTCAGGGGAGAGGCGCTGTCCAGCATTGCCTCCATTTCAGTAATGACCATCCTTTCCCGTTCAATGTCGGAGTCCTCGGGAACACGTATCACCAACGAGGGAGGCGCGCATACCGTGAGCCCCTATGCCGGTCTTGCCGGAACCACGGTCATCGTGGAGAACCTGTTCTTTAATGTACCGGCACGGAAGAAATTCCTCAAGGCCCGCAATACGGAGATGAAGCTTCTCCGCGAAACCTTTCTTCGCCTGGCCCTGCCCAATCATGGCATCGAATTTTCTCTCGATGTGGACGGGAAGCGCAATATCACCCTCAGGGCCGCCGGGACCATCGATGAAAGGGTCCGCCAGATTTACGGCGATGAAGTTTTCGGTCAGCTGTACTATGAGACGCTTCAGGACCTGAAGGTGTCCGTCGGCGGATTTTTTTCGAAGCCCGATTTTCTCCGGTCATCACGAAACATGCAGCTCTATTACATAAACGGGCGTCCCGTGGAAAACCGTTACCTGGGCTTTCTCCTTTCCCGGGCTTATGAGGCCGTTGCCGTGAAAGGCAAATATCCCGCCGCTATTATTTTTACCGAAATCGATCCGCAGCTCGTTGATGTGAATATACACCCGGCCAAGCGGGAAGTGAAACTCTTTGATCAGCGCTACATGGACAGTCTGGTGCTGCACCTGGCTGAAAAGGCCCTGAACCGGTCCCATGCCATGGATGCCTCCCTCTTCAGGGAAACGGCTCGCAGGCCCGACACCATAGAGGAAGAAGAAGGCGGAAGAAGCGACGAGGATATCTCCGTGCCGGCAGGCCCGCGCCGTGATGAACAGCCGACGTACCGCCAATTCACTGCAGATTCTCCCGTCGAAACGGAGTCTCTTCCTTTGAGAGAGCTTCCGGGCCTGTACACGGCTCTCACCGGGCAGGAAGATTACCGCATACTGGGAACTGTTTTTGACACCTATATCATGGTGGAAAAGGATAACTCTCTCAGTTTCATCGATTTTCATGCAGCCCATGAACGTTTTATTTTCGATGCTCTCATGAAACCTGGTCACACCATGGAGATTCAGGAGCTCATGTTTCCCGTCATGATGGAATTGCCCCTGGATGACTTCAATGTTGTCATGGACAGTATTGAGAGATTTTCCGAAATTGGGTTTGACATCGGGGAGTTTTCTGATAAAACAATCACCATACGGACCTTTCCTGCCGTTGCGGGCAAAGTGGATATTGAAGCCTTTGTCCATGAATGCATCGATGAGATACGCGATGAGCGCGGGAAAAGGGACGTGAGAAAATCCATTGCGGCATCGGCGGCCTGTCATGCGGCGAAACGTTCCGGGGACCTGCTCAGCCGCAGCGAGATGACCGTTATGATAAACAGGATATTCAGCGGCGAGCATGAACTGCGTTGTCCCCATGGACGCCCCTTCGTGCATGCCCTGAGGAAAGAAGATCTTGAGAGGATATTTAAAAGATAATGAAAAAAATAATTCTTGGAGTCAGCTCATCCATTTCCGCCTATAAGGCCTATGACCTGGCGCGTCTCTTCGTCAAGGACGGTTTTTCCGTTCATACCGTGCTTACGGAGAACGCGCTTAATCTTGTCTCGCCCCTTACTTTTGAAACGCTTACGGGGAATCCCGTCTATACCTATTCTTACGCGCAGGACAGGCGTGAGATGGGACATATCTCGCTGAAGGATAATGCCTCGCTTTTCCTGGTGGCGCCGGCCACGGCCAATGTAATCGGGAAATTCGCGGGCGGCATCGCCGATGATCTGCTCAGCACCACGTTCCTTTCCGTTGATTGTCCCGTCATGATTGCTCCGGCAATGAATCCCAATATGTACGGACACCGGGCCGTGCAGGAAAACATGGCGAAGCTGAAGTCATGGGGAGTCCTCTTCGTGGAACCCGAAACGGGCATCGTGGCCTGCGGTGATGAAGGGCAGGGGAAACTGGCGGACATTGAAACCATCTTCAAGGCGGCAAAAAATGCACTTTAAGGACAGGAAAATCATAATAACGGGTGGACCGACACGGGAATGGCTGGATCCGGTTCGGTTCATATCCAACCCCTCAACGGGGAAAATGGGCATCGCCCTGGCTGACGAGGCTTTCAGGCGCGGCGGTGAAACGGTCTTTATCCATGGTCCCATCGATATGCAACTCGTGGAAGACAAACCGTACCGCACCGTGAAAGTTGAGAGCACCGGAGATATGCTCAGGGCCGTAATGGATGAAATCAGGGACTATGGCCTTCTCATCATGTCGGCTGCCCCTGCCGATTATACTGCAGCATCCCCTTCTGCAACCAAGATTAAAAAAACTGAAGATGAGTTAACCCTTACACTGAAAAAGACGCCGGATATTCTCAAAAATGTGGCCGTAAAGCGACAGGAGGGAGGCCTTGATCACCTCTTTGTCGTGGGATTTGCCGCTGAAACCGACAATGTTGAAGAATACGCCCTGGGTAAACTGAAAAGCAAGAACCTGGATATGATATGCCTCAATGACGTGTCCCGCAAGGGTGCCGGTTTTGGTACGGAAACCAATATAATCGTCATATTCAACCGCGACGGTGTCAGGATAAAACTTCCCATTCTGTCCAAGGCCGATGTGGCGGTAAAAATATTTGACCGGATCGAGACGCAGCTTTCACACTAAGAAAAATGTCATGCTTTCAAATTCTTGGAAAGATCGTTGTAGTGCCGTATATTGAAAGTAGTATATGCCCTGCGTGCAGGTATCTTTCACCGGAAGGAGGTCGGATCATGTGGCACAGAAAACCCGTTGTGGCAGGGGCGTTCTATCCTGCGGAAAAATCGGAACTGCAGCACGTGATTACACGGTATCTCGACGATGCCGATGCGTCGCAGGTTCAGGGTGAAGTGGTGGCGGTCATATCCCCCCATGCCGGATATATTTATTCAGGGCCGGTGGCGGCCTATTCGTACCGGCTTTTAAAAGAGCTGAAACCCGAGGTTGTCATAGTGCTGGCTCCCTCACACCGGGGCCGTTTCAACGGTGCCTCGGTTATCCCCGGGGGAGAATATGAGACTCCTCTTGGAAATGTAAAAATCGACGAGACCATAGGCCGCAAACTCGTGGAAAAGCCTCATTTTTCGTTCCTCAAGGAGGCCCATCAGATGGAGCATTCCCTTGAGGTGCAGGTTCCCTTCCTCCAGAGCGTTATTGACAGTTTTACCCTGGTACCGGTGGTTATCGGGACCATCGATCTGGACGTGTGCCGGGAACTGGCCGGGGGAATTGCCGAAGCCATTGACGGGGATGCACGGAAAATTGCCATCGTAATTTCAACGGACCTGTCCCATTACCACTCCTATGAATCGGCGAAGAGCCTGGATGCGATTTTTATGGACGGTCTTCGGACCTTCAGTGAGCAGAAGATAAAGGAGGCCCTGAAGCATGGGGCCGAGGCATGTGGTGAGGGGCCGGTGCTGACCGGTGTGATGCTCAGTAAAAAATTGGGCGCCGGCAGGGTTGAGATTTTGAAATATGCCACATCGGGCGATACGGCCGGGGACAAAAACCAGGTGGTGGGATATCTTTCCGCCGCCATCATGCGGTAGCAATATAAGGAGGACTCCATGGAGGACTTGAATCGTGAACAGCAGATCGCCTTACTGGGGTTCGCACGGAAGACCATAGCGGACCAGCTGGGCGTTGAATGCGAAATAGCATCGGGCGACTTTTCCCACCCTGTTTTCCTGGAAAAGTGCGGTGCCTTTGTTACGCTTCATATCGGGGGAAATCTCCGGGGATGCATCGGGTATATAATCGGCATGAAAACCATACCGGAGACTATACAGGAGATGGCCCTGTCGGCGGCATTCAGGGACCCGCGGTTTCGTCCCCTGTCTAAAGGCGAATATTCCGGCATTGATATTGAAATATCGGTCCTTTCCCCTATTGAGGAGGTACGTGACGTTAAGAATATCACGGTGGGACGCGACGGCATCATTATTTCCCGCGGACCTCACCAGGGACTTCTTCTTCCACAGGTCGCCACGGAGCAGGGATGGGAACTGCCGCAGTTCCTGGAGCATACCTGCTACAAGGCCGGGCTTCCCGGGAACGCCTGGAAGGATCCAGCCACGAAAATTGAAAAGTTTTCCGCGCAGGTCTTCGGCGAAAAGGAACTTGGCCTGATATAGTGGTTTCTCCCTTCCGTATAAATAAGACAATATCAATGAGCAGGTGCGATATGAAAAAAGTTGTTGTCATTTTCATGCTTTTTGTAGTGGTATTACCTTCATGCAAAAAGAAGGAGAAATTTCTCGAGCCGGAAATTATTTTAAGAAAATGGGCCGGTGCCATTGAACGCCTGGATTACTTTGAATACCGGAAATGCGAGGCCTATCCCAAGGAAAAGGATGTATTCCGTGAGATGTACCGGGATTTCTATCTCAGCGGCATTTCGGTGGTAACTATCGGCCCCCTTTCGGAGAAGGATATAAAGAAGGACCCTGACGATAATTCTTTTATAAAGAGAAATGTGGTTTTTGAATGCAAACAGGTTCAGCGCAGGGACAGAAAAGTGCAGCATCCCATCAAGGGTGAGGTTTTTTTTATCAGGTTTGTTGAAGGCGAGAGGAAGAAGGAAGGCTGGCTCATGGCCAACAGGACCCTCATGCATATTCCTCAGGAGTAGAACAAATACATGCCAGGAATTATATAATGAAATTATATGAATTGTTCATCGGTTTCAGGTATCTGAAATCGAAAAAGAGCCAGGGTTTCATCTCTTTTAATACGCTTCTTTCCGTGCTCATTGTGGGAATCGGGGTTTTTATCCTCATCGTGGTTATTTCGGTCATGAACGGTTTCCAGGCCCAGATCAAGGATAAAATTCTCGATGTAGATTCCCATATCACCGTGAGCAATATCTATGGCGATATCAAAGGTAATTCCATCACCGAATACAACAGCCTGGGGGAGCGCATCAGGAGTATCGACGGTATTGTTTCCGTTAATCCCTTCATCCAGGGGCAGGGGCTCCTGCGGCATCATTCTTATATCAGCTATGTCATGATCAGGGGCATGGGTTCACGGGGAAATGTCCCGGCCGAAGTTAAAAAATTTATTACCGAGGGCGGCGATGATTTTGCCGTTAAAAAGGGCGTCTATATCGGCTCTGAAATGGCCCTGAACTATAATATAAAGAGGGACCAGTATATCGAAATTATCGTTCCACGGGGTCAGCTCACGGCTACGGAGGGAGTGACACCCGGTATTGGACGGTTCAAGGTACTGGGATTCTTTAAAACGGGATACTATGATTTTGATACAAAGCTTGTCATCATGTCTCTTGCTGAGGCGCAGAATCTCTTTGAGGTGGGAAATGTGGCCTGGGGTATCGGCATCAAGGTTAAAGATGTTTATAACCAGCTCAACAGAATTTCGTCCAAAATCCAGTCAGTCATCGGTTTTCAGTACGTGACTATGACCGCCGAGGAGAAGAATCAGAACCTTTTCTACGCCCTGAAGCTGGAGAAGCTCATCATGACCATCATTCTTTTCCTGGTCATCATTTCGGCGGGATTTACCATTATGGGAACCCTGGTCATGGTTGTAATGGAAAAGAGGAAGGCCATCGGCATCCTCAAGTCCATGGGAGCCAGGCCCACCTCTATCATGGTTATTTTTATCATGGAGGGCTTTCTCATCGGGGTGATCGGTGCCGTAACGGGCGTCATAGCCGGTCTTGCGGCTTCGCTTAATCTGGAGGCTATTATTCTCTGGATAGAAAAAAGCATCAATGCCGTTATGGCGGGAATCTATCAGGCTTTCAATCTTGGTATATTTTATAAAATATCCATCGTCCCCACCCATGTATATTATATTGATTCCATCCCAACGGAGGTTAAACCCGAGTTCGTGGCCTTTATTGCCATTTTCGCTGTTTTCCTCGCCACGGTATCAGCCATATTTCCGGCATGGCACGCCTCACGGCAGAATCCCGTGGAAACGATAAGGTATGAATAAGGAGGAAATGTGGAACGAGAGGTAATAATAGAAGCGGAGAATGTAGAGAAGATCTACGGATACGGTCACAGCGCCCTGAAGGTGCTCAAGGGCGTATCCTTCTCCATTAATCGCGGTGAAGTGGTATCCATCGTGGGTCCGTCGGGCGCGGGAAAATCAACGCTGTTGAACCTGGTGGGATGTATTGACGGCTTCCAGAACGGTACACTGAAAATACTCGACAGATATGTGTCTCATCTCAGCGTGGATGAGCTTTCCAGCTTTCGGGGAAGACACATAGGTTTCATATTCCAGCTCCACAATCTCCTGCCGGAATTCACCGCCGTGGAAAACCTTATGATGCCCCTACTCATCCGGCGCGAAAAAAAGAAACTGGCTCGTGAGAAGGCCATGTATTTTCTGGAGAGGTTCAATCTCTCGGATCGCGCCCACCATAAACCGCCGGAATTGTCGGGAGGCGAGTGCCAGCGCGTGGCCGTTGCCCGGGCGATCATCGGTGAACCGGAAATTATCCTGGCCGACGAACCCACGGGGAGCCTGGACAGTGCCAATTCCCAGAACCTGACGGATATCCTTCTGGACCTGGGAAGGGAGCGGAACACCACTATCGTCATCGTGACCCACGATATGAGCATAGCCTCGCGGACGGAGCGGACTATCTCAATCATAGACGGAAAGATTATGAATCCCGTGGAGCACCCCGTCCCGGAACCGTGAAATATGGCAGATGTTATTAAAACAATAACCGACAGGGAGCATTTCCCTCATATATTCAATACCTATTTTGCCGGGAATGAAGTATACCTGCGGACAAAGAACGGCAACCTGCTGCTGCAGTTTCTCGGTATCAGCAATGACCATGTGGCGTTCCGCATCCCCTCGGTAAAAAACATACCTGATACAATAACCGTGCAGACGCGCCATGGCACCAATACAATTTATGCGAGCCTGAAATTCTTTGAAAAAAACGAGGATACCTTTGTTTTCGTGCCGGTGAAAATCCAGGTCGTGGCTGAATCACGGAAGGAAGACCGGAAGCTTGTTGGCGACGATGGGGGCGGAAAAACCGTGCTCTACATCTATGATATCATATCCGATACGGTGATACAGAACGCCATCAGCATGCAGAGCAAGAAAGTGGAGAAAATCATCGAGATTGCCGAGTTTGAACTGAAAAAGAAGTTTGAGAATGTCAGAATAAACTTTATAGCAGCCGGGATCAATGACTCGCGCCTGAAATATATCCTGGCTACCAGGAAATACATATACATTCCCGACCTGAACAGCCAGCCGCCGCCGGACCAGGAGGAGGCTTTCAATAATTACCTGAACACGATCTATAAAAAGGATTTTCAGCTCAACCGGGGGCACAAATATGTGTCTGAGGCCACGGTGCCCATCATGTTCCGGAAACTCATTCCTTATGGATACATCCAGGTAAATAATTCCTCGGCCATGAGCGACGGTATATTCGAGGTCGTGAAGAGGATGGCCATTATTGTCGATCAGTTGTTCATCAAAAACACTATTTTTACCCCTATCAATGCCAAATTCCTGGTTTCCGATATCTCACGCAGCGGTCTGGGTATTGTCTTCAAGGACCGGCGACTCACGGGTTATTTCAGGAAGGGCAGCACCATCAGCTTTGAAACCATGCTTCCTACCCAGAAAAGGGCCGTAATTGGAGCCGTTATACGCAACATAACCTTCATGGAAGGCGGCGTGATAAAGGTGGGCATGGAAGTCAACCAGATGGATAAAACAAGCTGGGCTAATGTGGAGGAATATCTCGACCAGGCCGGCATCTGACAGCCCGTTCCATTACTTTTTCTTTTTCTCTTTCTTTAGTCCGGCCTTCATCATTTTCTTTTCCAGCTTCCCGTTACTCTCAGGCGCTGTCAATGGCGCAGGAGCAGGAGACTTGTTTTCCCCCGCACCTGAATTTTCTTCGTGATTTATTTTGTTTCGCTTGGAACGATTGATAAGATGTTCGGCCAGCATTCTTCCGAAGTGGGCGATAAATCCCGACACCAGGATGGTTATCACCCACTTCAGGATCGTGGTGATATTTGCAGTAAAAAAAAATTCTTTTATTTCATTCATGGGTCCGTCAGAAATCGGCCGGGGTCAGCTTTTTATTCAGGGTCCCCATCATGTAGTAGCCTGAAAGCTCTTGGTCCCTGGTCTTTCCGTCCTTTTGGTAGAACTTCCACAGGCCGTTGCGTTTGTCATTCATATATTCTCCCTCGGCCATGAGAGCTCCCGTGGGATAGTATTCCTTGAAGGCCTTGGTTTTCTTGCTCAGCATGTATTCACCCTCGGATTTGACTGTTCCGTTGGGATAGTATTCCTTGTATGTACCGTTGATCTTAGCGTTGTGGGGCAGGCCCGTAAAATTCCCCTCGCCGATGAGCTTCCCGTTTTCATAAATCCAGCCCGTGCCGTTTGCCATGCCGCCTTCAAGGGTATAGCGTATTTTTAGCTTGCCGTTCTTTTCATAATACTTCCATATCCCCTTCTGGGAGTTGTCAACATAGGGGCCTTCCGATTCCAGGGTTCCCTCGGGCGTAAATGTCTGCCAGAGGCCTTCCATCTTATCATTGATGAATTTCCCCGTCATTTTTCTCTTGCCGTTTTCATGGTATACGGTCCAGGTGCCGGTCTTCATGCCGTCGGCATATTGTCCCAGCATTTTTTTGTTGCCGTCGGGATAGTTCTCATACCAGGCTCCGTGAAGCTTGTCATCTTTATAAAATGAAGACAACTTCAACTTGCCGTCCATGTAGAATTCCTGGCAGATGCCGTTCTTCTTTCCCGCCAGGTAGTGTTCAATTTTCTGTGTTATTTTAGTTTTGGGGAAGTAGGTTTTTTTCTCTCCGGCTACCTTGTTGTCGACGTAGTAAATTTCCGACTGTTTCAGGCCTGTTTCATCATAGGTAGTGACAAGGCCGTTGAGCTTGCCGCCGCCATAGACGGCCTCGGCCTGGATTTTTCCGCTTTTAAAATAGGAAATCCAGGGGCCTTCCTGTTTGTTGGCCTTAAAATTTCCCTTTTGCTTCACCAGGGTTCCTTTGCCGTCTTCGTAATAGAAGCTCCATTCGTTTTCCTTCAGGACCTTTTCCGTTCCCGCTTCGGTCATTTTGCTGAATCCTCCTTTTCCGAGAAGGGCTCCCGAGGGATAGTAGAGCTCCATGACTTCTCCCTTGAAAACCGGGGGTTTGTCACCCGCTGCAGAATCGGGTTTTTTTTTGTCCTTGGATGCGCATGAAAATAAAAACAGCGCTGAGAATAGCAGTATTGCGGCTTTTTTTGTGTTCATTTCGGTGATTTCTCCTTTTGGCCCTTGAGATTTGTTTAAGTAAAAGAGGAATGAGGGCAAATGTCAATATTATTTCACTTAATTAAGTCATGGATGATGATGATTTGTTACGAAAGGAAAAGTTATATCGGTGATATAACTTTATTTCTTATCAAAAATTTACATCTGACCGATAGATTTACTGAGCATTCATATACTATTTGCGGAAATCCACGGAGGGATACCACATGATGAAGCCCGTTATAGACCTGGAAGCAATTCTTAACGATGAAAAACAGATTTATGAAGAAATATACGCTCTTGAAGAGAAAAAAGAAGGCGCCATCCTGGACAGAGACGGACGTCAGCTTGAAAAGCTGTCCCTGATACAGGAAAAACTACTGGAAAATCTCTCCGTATTGGAAAAAAAACGAGATCGGGTAATAGAGGATTATATCCGCATTAACAACCTGCAGGACCTTTCGGGAACCGTTACACTGCAGGAGATAGTACGGCTCATGGATGAGGGTTCATCCCGTCATTTCAGGCAGCTTGGCATGGACCTGAAGAATACCCTCAGGCGGCTCAGCAATCTGCAGCATACCAACGAAATACTGATCAAGGATAATATTGATTTTTTTAATATGCTCATGTCGGGGCTGCGAAACAGCACGTCCATACAGGCCGGATACAACAGCGCGGGCAAGGAAAACAGCAAGACGGCCGGTTCACTTCTATTTAACAAAACAGCATAAGAGACGGCCCAGGAGGATACATTATGAATTCAACATTCATGGGACTCGAAATCGGAAAAAAGGGACTCATGTCCCATCAACAGGCCCTTCATGTAACGGGGCATAATATATCAAATGCCGAAAACAAGGAATATTCACGGCAGAGGGTGGTGATAACCTCGGCGGACCCACTCTATGTTCCTGCCCTGAACCGGGCCAACACGCCGGGAAACATCGGCCAGGGATCCGTTGTAGCATCGGTGGAGAGAATCCGCGATGCCTTTATCGATGACCGGATAATTACCGAGAAAAACACCATGGGTTACTGGCAGACCAAGAACGATTTTGTTTACCAGATCGAGGCTGTCTATAATGAGCCGTCGGATCAATCGGTGCGGAGCAAGCTGGACCAACTCTGGCAGTCATGGGAAGAGCTGTCAAAATATCCCGAGGAGCGTTCAACAAGGGAGGTGGTGAAGCAGAAGGCGGTGAATCTTTCAAACGAGGTAAACCTTGTCTATCGGCAGCTCTATGACCTCCGTCTCAATGCCAATCGCCAGGTTGCTCACCGGGTTGACCAGATAAATATGTACGCCAGAGACGTTCGCGACCTGAACGAGCGCATACTCAAGGCCGAGGCCCTGGGAGACAATCCCAATGACCTGAAGGATCGAAGGGACGCCCTCATCGAAAAACTATCTACAATTGTCAATGTGTCCGTGGGAAGAAACGATAAGGACGAGGTTTTCGTGTATATCAGCGGTGAAAATCTGGTCCAGGGGGAGATTTTTCATCCCCTGGAGGCTAAGATGGACATGGAAAATAACGGCATGTTCAAGGTAGTCTGGCAGGAGAGCGGACGGGATGTCACTATCAAGAACGGTGAGATTTACGGACTCATAGAAGTGCGGGATAAAATACTTCGTGAGAATATCAACGATATGAACTCCTTTGCCATAAACCTCGTGGACATGACCAATGAAGTACACCGCGACGGATTCGGCAGACGCGGTGAAACCAACGCGGACTTTTTCAAGCACATGCTGGTGAGTGATAATACCGAAGGTAACTTTGACCTGAACAATGACGGGGTCGATGATGTATCGGCCATTTTCAAGGTCGCCGGCTCAAACAAGCTCGACGCATCGGCGGCAATAGGCATCACGGGAACCCTCACCTTTGTCACAAACGATGAGCTGGAATCGACTGCCCAGATCGATTACAACAGCAAGGACACGGTCAATTCCATCATTAAAAAAATAAACGACGCCAAGGTGGGAGTAGTAGCCTACCTGGATCATAACAGCCAGCTGGCCATGAAGGCCACCGTGGCGAAGGATGTGGACAAGAAGAACTTCATGATTCGGCACCTGGAGGATTCGGGACAGTTTCTCGTGGGTTTCTCCGGCATACTCAAGCAGAGCGGGCCCCAGGGCTCCTTTGATTACCGCCGGCTGAATGACATCGCAAAATTTCTTCCGTCGCGTGAGCATATCACCATCGCTCCGAAATTCAACCCGGCTTCCTACATGCAGATTGCCGATTCAATCGTTAATGATGTAGATAAAATAGCTGCAGCCCAGGGCAGGGATGTGGGCGGCACGGGCGATGTTAACACGGGCAATGGCATCGGAGATGGAACCAATGCCCTCCGGCTCGCCCATCTCAGGCATAAAAATGGCATGGTTGACAACAATACGACATTTAACGATTTTTATGTCGCACTCGTATCCCAGATAGGAACACAGGGGGAAGAGGCAAAGGATCGTGTAAAAAACCAGGAAACGCTTCTGAAAAATCTTACCAATCTCCGGGAATCCGTATCGGGCATAAACCTCGACGAGGAAATGGCAAACATGGTGGCGTTCCAGCACGGCTACAATGCCGCTGCCAGGGTCATCAATACCATGGATCAGATGCTGGATACGATTATAAACAGGATGGGTGCATAACATGAACCGCATAACAAATCATATGATTAATAACACCATGGTGTATAACCTGCAGAGGCACCAGACTGAAATGGATGCCTCGCAGAACCGGCTTGCCACGGGAAAAAACGTGCAGATGCCCCGGGATAATCCAATTGCCGCCACAAACCAGATGCTGTACAACTCCAGGCTTACCGAGGTGGAACAGTACATCAAGAACATAGATGAAGGAAAATCCCGGCTCGATGAAGTCGATACGGCGGTTCAGTCGACACTGAGAATATTCCAGCGGCTCAGGGTCCTCACTGTCCAGGGTGCCCATGGTATCTATTCAAACTTCGAGAGAAAAGAAGCCGCGGCCACGGAAATCAATCAGCTCCTGGAGGAACTGGTCAACATCGCCAACACCAAGGGAGCCACGGGCCGCCCTATTTTCGGCGGGCATCAGACCGGGACTGAAGATCAGCCCAATCCCTTTGTTGCAATCTACCAGACCCTGACTGCAGGGAACCAGGGCGATGCCATGATTGGCGTGGAGTACCGGGGAAATACGGGTAAAATGATGAGGGAAATCGCCAAGGGCGAATATATGTCGGTGAATGTCCCGGGGAATGAAATCTTCTGGGCCACTAACCAGATCCTTACCTCCAACCAGGATGTTACGGGATATGCGGTATCGGCCAATCAGAGCCTCCGTATCGACGGCACGGAAATAAATATTTCGGCCGGTGACAATATTGACATCATCATAGATAAGATAAATAATGCCGGGATCAGTGTCCGTGCCTCCAAGGGCGGAAGAAACAACCTGATCATGGAAACCACTTCGCCCCACCAGATATGGCTCGAGGATATGGGCAGCGGTAAAGTTCTCCAGGACCTGGGAATGGTCAATACCAATTTTCCCCATCCACCCAATAACCTGTCACCTACGGTCACTGTGGGCGGCATGTCGATCTTTGAGGCCGTGATAACCCTCAGGGACGACTTGATCAGGGGCGATCAGGAACTGGTGGGCGGTCGCGATCTGGGCCTCATTGATATGGCCCTGGACAACGTGCTCCGCCATGTGGCTGCCGTGGGGGCCAAGCAGAGCAGGTCCGAGGAACTGGTCCGGAGATCGGAATATGAGAAGGGGACCGTTCTGGAAATGATAGCCAAATCGGAGGGTGTCGATTATGCCGAGGAGATCATGAATTTTAAATGGCTGGAGACGGTGCACCAGTATGCCCTGTCGGTGGGGGCAAAGTCAATCATGCCCACTCTGATGGATTTTCTCAGATAAGTATATGGTGTCCCGAGGAATAGTTACGCGTCAGAATAATTATTGAGAGGTATTTTTATTGGGAATGATAATAAAAACAAGACCCTATGGGGACATGGAAATCAACGAGAAACAGATCGTTGATTTTCCCGAAGGGATTCTGGGATTTGATTACATCAAAAAATTTGTATTGATTGACTCAGATGATTCAGGATCTCCATTTAAATGGCTTCAGGCCTTCGATGAACCTGATCTGGCCTTTGTCGTGATCAGGCCAGTGGATTTTCTCAGTGTGTATGAACTGGTCATTTCGCAGAATGACCTGGAAGCCGTGGGAACTGAAAAACCCGACGGGCTCCTGGTTCTTGCCATTGTGACAATACCCGCCAACCCATCGGATATGACGGCAAACCTTCAGGGGCCCGTTATAATAAATCCCGATAAAAAGCTCGGCAGGCAGGCTATTTCCCTCAGTGATAAATATCATGTCCGTCACAGAATTCTGGATGAGATGGAAAAAACATCCGAGGCTGGGGGGTGAGGGCATGTTAGTACTGGCGAGAAGACTGAATGAAAGCATCATGATTGGCGATGAAATCGAAGTCGTCATCATTGATATAAAGGGCGACCAGGTAAAGCTCGGTATCAAGGCGCCTAAAAAAGTGACTGTCCACAGGAAAGAGATTTACGATGAAATCAAGGGACAGAATATAGAGGCCGTCAAATCGCAGTTCGACCCTGCCAAACTGCGGGATCTTTCAGATCTGTTTCCGAAGGATAAGAATAAAAAATAATGAAATATATTATCCATGAGCCATTGATATACCTGTTCATACCCCTTGCCATTGTTTTTCTGGCCAGGGAGTACGTAACATTCAGGAATATTCTTCCCCTGAAATATCTGCTCACGCCATCCATTCCGGCAATGCTTGCCGGGATGGTAATCATGGCGGTATGGTATACCGGCATTGACCGGTACAGTATACTTATAATTACCGCATTAATGCTTTCAATGATAGCCGATGTTATGCTGATGATTGTAGAAATAGACCTCCTGAAATACGGAATCGTATATTTTCTCCTTGCCCATGTCGTGTACATATTCGCTTTCTCGGTCGGGTATCAGTTTCAGCCGTGGAATGCCGTAATCGGCGCATTTCTGTTAGCGAGCGTGATACTGTTTTATTATCGCATTGGGCGCCATGGTGGAAAGCTCAGAATTCCGGTCTTTGTGTACAGCGTTGTGCTGGCTTTAATGATATATTTTGCCTTTTCACATCTGGGTAACGGCAATCCTGCCGGGATCCTCGTAGCTATTGGAGGCGCACTCTTTGCCATCTCCGATACCTGTCTTGCCTACAATGCCTTTAAAAAGAAAATACCTCACAGCTCGGTCATCACCTGGGCAACCTACGGTCCTGCACAATTTCTTTTTGCCCTGTCATGTTTTTATCAATAATACCCTGCCATACGGGAGACTGAGTGGGAATCAGGCCTGTTAAGCGGTGCCGGTTTCTCCCGCAAGATCAAAATTGCGTTTAGCATATTGACATACGGGCACATCCTGTAGTACAATCTTACCACAACCCTTGGTTTGCTATATTATTATAAAGTAAAATGGTCGGCGATGAAAAATGTGCTCCACATCGACAATAGTACTGTTTTTATAACTATTTTTGAAAAGGCTTTCTCGGAAAAGGGAATATTTTATACGCCTGTCTTTACCATGGCACATGCGTTCAAAATATTCGAGGAAAAAGAGATCGACCTGATAATTACATCGTATGAACTCGATGACGGGAACGGTTTTCAATTCATTGATAAACTTCATGACAGTAAATATGCCCATATACCCGTTGTCATGCTTTCATCCAATGATTCACTGGAATTCAGAACGGAAGTATATTCCCATGGCATATCCTATTTTATGCCCAAGGGCATATCCTATAATCAGATACTTAATTACATCGACAAACTCAAGCAGGATGACGGCATCAAGCAGAAGCTTATGAATATGAAAATCGCTGTCCTGGACGACAGTGTCGTATCACTGAATTATATTGAACGGATTTTTCAGGATCATGGCATTTTAACGGCGGATTATTTCACCGATCCAGGTGAGTTCTTAAAAGTTGCAACGGCATATTCGGTATATTTAATCGATATCATTCTGCCGGGGATTTCCGGTGATCAGATAATTTTTGAAGTGCGAAAACAGAACAGGAATTGTGTGATAATCGCCATATCCACAATAGATAATTATCGTGCAATATCGAATATACTCACTGCCGGGGCCGATGACTTCCTGATGAAACCCCTGGATGCCAACATGCTGATGGCCAAAATCATGTCCCATGTGAGAACATTTCTTCTTATGAGCGAAATCGAGAACAAGAATAAGCTCCTGGGGGAGATGGCCATTACCGATGGGCTTACGGGGCTCTATAATCATAATTATTCTTACCGGCGTCTCGAGGAAGAGATACATAAAAGGCGCAGGTATAAAAGGAGATGCTCCATAGCCATGATGGATGTGGACTGGTTCAAGTCTGTAAATGATAATTTCGGCCATCAGACAGGCGACCATGTTCTGAAAACCATAGCTGCCGTAATGAAAGGTGAACTCAGGGATGTGGATATCCTGGGCAGATATGGCGGAGAGGAGTTTATACTCATCTTTCCCGAAACCGGGCTTGATGGGGCATATATAATCTGCGAACGTGTGAGAAAAAGAATAGAGATGCTTGTATTTGATACGGAGGATCTGAAGGTTACCATCAGCGGCGGTGTGGTGGAAAACGATGAAGAGGATGCGCTGCAGCTCGTTGAAAAGGCTGACCGCTGTCTTTACCAGGCTAAAGATCAGGGGCGGAATATCATCGTTCGATGAATTTCTGTTTATTCTGTCCGGGGGTTGGTGAGATAAATATGGTTTTTCCCGAATATTTTTACGCGTCCGCCGGCCAGGGGGGTGCGGCGGATCTGCCGGAACGGGGCGATTCGGGCGGATATAAAGTCGACCCCGGCATATATTTTTTTCCCTATACGCGTTGCGGCATAGACCTGTGTTCCGCTGTCGATGATCAGGAAGAAGGATGGGAGGGGCGCATTTTTGTAGAACTCGGAGAAGATATCGCGGCCGCAATAATCAGCATCGTTAAGCGTAAGAGTAAAAAAATCTTTTTCATCTTTAAGATATATAGTGCATGCTTCCATGGGAACAATGGTAATATCGCTGAACGGAGTCATGAACCAGGACTGGTTTCTTTCGAAGGTAATCCATTTGTAGGGACGGCTGAGCAACCGGGAATAATCCTGTGATCCCGTCGTAATGGATGATATTTTTCTCTCTTCATGCTCGAGGCCGGGGAAATAACTGACGCTTTCATCGCGTAGTTCATTAATTTTTGAAATGAGAAAGTTTATAAGGGTAAAATCGATGCCATCACGCGTATAACGTCGTCGGTATTCCTTTATCACAGCATTGAGCTTGAGTATGTACTCATGTCCCCGAAGAGCATTAATGCCGGCATATATTGAAGAGAGGATATCTATATCCAGTTCGATCTTCGAGTAGATGCTTTCGAAGTGAGAGTACTCAAGCTCCAGGTTGTTGACCAGGATGTCCAGGTTGCCGCTGATTTCCTCGAGCTTCTGAATATTGTCCTGCCAGAAGCGCGTATAATCGGCATCGGTTATTTCCATGGGATTTTTATGCATAGAGCCCTTCCGGTTTAAAGAACCCGGCCCCTTTATGGTGTTACATGTGGGCCGGAAGTATTCCATGTCTCAATTTTTACTGTAAACATGATACAAATCAATCAAAAATTATTTTCTCCTGCAAATATCCGCAATATCTTTTTACTTGACGGACATGAAAGGCTTTGTAATGTGACGTCTGACGGCTGAATCTAATAATAATCGGGTGCTGTATCATGATAGGAAAAAAAATTCGTCTTGAAAGAATTCTCAACAGGAATACTCATAAGACTATTATTGTGCCTATGGACCACGGTGTAACCGTAGGACCGATTCACGGAATAATCGATATACCTCAGACAATCGACCGTGTTTCATCGGGAGGGGCCAATGCCATCGTCATGCACAAGGGACTCGTTGAAAGCGGGCACAGGAGCTCAGGGAAGGATATCGGTCTCATCGTCCATCTCTCGGCCAGCACATCCCTGGCCGTTGATTCAAATGCCAAGACCATTGTCTGCAGTGTTGAAGAGGCTGTCCGCCTGGGAGCTGACGCCGTATCAATCCACGTGAACCTGGGAGCCAATACGGAATCGGATATGCTCTATGCCATGGGCAAAATATCCCGCTCATGCCGTGACTGGGGAATGCCCCTTTTTGCCATGATGTATACCAGGGGACCCAAAATACAGAATGAATATGATGTCAAAGTCGTCAAGCACGCTGCGCGAGTGGGTGCCGAACTGGGCGCCGATATAGTGAAAGTCAGCTACACCGGTTCGGCCGAAACTTTTCATGAAGTGGTTGAAGGCTGTCCCGTCCCGGTTGTCATTGCCGGCGGCGAGAAAATGGAAACCGATGATGAAATACGTGAGATGGTTCAGGGAGCAATCAGCGCAGGGGGAGCCGGAGTTTCAATAGGCAGAAATATTTTTCAGCACGATAACCCTGAAGATATAGTGAGGCAGATAGCATCCATCGTGCATGGTATTAAATTATGAAGCAATGCTGGTTGCATCTGTCTGAATGGAAAAAGGACCTGGTAACCGAATCCATCGAGAACGGTGTTGACGCCATACTTACCACGGCGGAACTGGCACCCCGCGTGCGGGAACTGGGAAGGATAACGGTCGTCGCTCCCGGTGTCGGAGACCTGAAAATTCCCGAGGATGTAGAAATAATCGCCATAGGAAATAAAAGCGACGAGAACCGTGTTGCCCAGGCTCTGAAGAGCAGGATAGTAGTTGTTCGGACAACGGATTGGGAAATTATTCCCATAGAAAATCTTATCCCCCAGGGAGGAGACAGTCTTTTTGCCTTTGTCCGAAATATGGACGACGTCAAACTCTCCACGGGAATAATGGAAAAGGGAGTTGCCGGAATCGTGCTGGAAACAATGGACGCGGCAGACATCGGCAGCGTCGTACGATATGTGAGGGACCTCGGGTCGGAAAACTTTGATCTTGTTGAATTGACCGTAACAGGTGTTAAAACCATAGGAATCGGTGACCGTGTATGTGTTGATACCTGCAGCAATCTGAATACCGGCGAGGGCCTTCTTGTGGGGAATTCCAGCAGGGGCCTTTTTCTTGTTCATGCCGAAAATGTGGAAAATCCCTATGTTGCGCCGCGGCCTTTCAGGGTCAATGCCGGCGCCGTTCATTCCTATGTGAGGGTTCCCGGTGACCGGACACGGTACCTGGGCGAGCTGAAAACCGGCGATCCCGTGCAGATTATTGGAAGTTCTGGTAAAACAAACACGGTATATGTGGGAAGGTCCAAGATCGAAAAAAGACCCATGCTGGTAGTATACGCTGCGGATGAGAACGGGGAGGAGCACTCCGTCGTTCTTCAGAACGCCGAAACCATCCGTCTCACATCTCCCGGGGGTGAACCGCTCAGCGTGGTTGAGCTGAAGCCCGGTGATAAAGTGCTTGGCTTTATCGAGGGATGTGCCCGGCATTTCGGTATGGCCGTGGATGAGACAATAAGTGAACAATGAATTTTTTTTGTTGAAAAAAAACGTACTTGTGATAGAATACCAATAATAATTTGCCCTTTTCTGGAGGGATTGTTACATTTTTTGTAATCCATCCCCATAGTTCTGATAATTGTTACAAGGTGATATTTTCTGTATATTGTTTCTGTTTTTGATGCATTGAGACAGGATCGGTTAAAAAATATAAAAAAACTATCGAATGTAAGGAGTTTTACATGGCGGAAAAAAAGGTTATGAAATCAATGGATGGAAATATGGCAGCGGCCCATGCGGCATATGCTTTTACGGAAATTGCCGCGATATATCCTATTACACCATCTTCGCCAATGGCCGAACATGTTGACGAATGGGCAGCGTACGGCAGGAAGAACATATTCGGAGAGACCGTAAAAGTCGTGGAAATGCAATCCGAAGCGGGAGCGGCCGGTGCCATGCATGGATCCCTCCAGACGGGAGCCATGACTACAACTTTTACTGCATCGCAGGGATTGCTGCTCATGATCCCCAACATGTATAAAATTTCAGGCGAACTGCTGCCGGGCGTGTTTCATGTGACTGCCCGATCCCTTTCAGCCCAGGCCCTCTCGATTTTTGGTGATCAGGCCGATGTGTATGCATGCCGGCAGACCGGTTTTGCCATGCTTGCCAGCGGTGGAGTTCAGGAGGTCATGGATTTGGGCAGCATCGCACACCTGGCGGCACTGAAGTCCCGGGTACCCTTCATGCATTTTTTCGATGGATTCCGTACGTCCCACGAAATACAAAAGATTGAACTGATAGATTATGCTGACCTGGAAAAACTTGTCGATCAGGAAGCCCTGGCTGCCTTCAGGAAAAGGGCCCTCAACCCAGATAATCCCGTGACCCGGGGTACCGCGCAGAATCCCGATATTTATTTCCAGGAGAGGGAAGCGGCTAACCCCTATTACAATGCAGTTCCCGATATCGTGGCGCAGTACATGACGGAGATCAGCAAAATTACCGGCCGGGAATATCATCCTTTTAATTATTACGGATCACCCGATGCCGATCGCGTCATAATTGCCATGGGTTCCGTTACTGAAACCATCACGGAAACTGTTGATTACCTGGTAAGCAAGGGAGAAAAGGTGGGCCTGATATCGGTGCACCTGTACCGTCCCTTTTCGGCGGACTACTTTATGAAAGCGTTTCCCGAGACGGCAAAGAGGATTGCTGTTCTTGACAGAACAAAGGAACCCGGTGCAAACGGTGAACCACTCTATCTTGATGTGCGTGATATATTCTATAACAAAAAAAATGCTCCCCTCATCGTGGGAGGGCGATATGGACTCAGCTCCAAGGACACGACCCCGGCCCAGATCATAGCCGTTTTTGAAAATCTGAAGCTGCCTGAACCGAAAAACAATTTCACCATCGGCATTGTCGATGATGTTACTTTCACATCGCTCCCTACGCCCGAGGCTGTCAGTGTCGTTCCTGCCGGAACCTTCGAAGCCAAGTTTTACGGACTCGGTTCTGATGGAACGGTGGGGGCCAACAAGAACTCCATCAAGATCATCGGTGATAATACTGATATGTTCGCCCAGGCATATTTTGCCTACGATTCAAAAAAATCAGGGGGTATCACCATTTCACACCTTCGCTTCGGGAAAAAGCCTATTAAATCCACATACCTGATTACGACACCGGATTTCGTGGCCTGCCATGTTCCGGCATACCTGTATCAGTATGACATGCTTCGTGGATTAAAAAAAGGGGGCACCTTCCTGCTCAACAGTATATGGGATGTGGAGGAGACAAAGAGCAGGCTTCCTGAAACAGTGAAAAGATACCTGGCAGAAAAAGAGATTAAATTATATATAATCAACGCGACAAAGATCGCCGAGGAGATCGGTCTCGGGACAAGAACGAACACCATAATGCAGGCCGCCTTTTTCAGGCTTTCCGGCGTCATTCCCTATGAAGAGGCCGTGAAAAACATGAAGGATGCCATTAAAAAGACCTATGGCAAAAAAGGCGACCAGATTGTTAATATGAATAATGCCGCCATTGACCGGGGAGGCGAGGGCGTTCTGGAGATTCCCGTTCCCGCGGAATGGAAAAACATTCCCGCAAAAGACGAACGGGTCAGACAGGATGTGCCTGACTTTATAAGGGATGTGGCTGATCCCATGAACCGGCAGGAGGGCGACCTTCTTCCCGTAAGCGTATTCAGTGATTTCCCCGATGGAACATTTCCTCCGGGCACGTCCGCTTATGAAAAACGCGGAATTGCCGTGCATGTTCCGGAATGGATTCCCGACAACTGCATTCAGTGCAACCAGTGTGCCTATGTATGCCCCCATGCCGTAATACGTCCTTTTCTGCTTGACCAGAAAGAGGTAGCGGGTGTCCCCAAGGGAACGATGCTTCTCGATGCCAAGGGCAAGGGGCTCGAAGGCCACAAATTCAAGATACAGATCAGTCCCCTGGACTGCACGGGTTGCGGCAATTGCGCAGAGGTGTGTCCCGCCAAGGAAAAGGCCCTGGTTATGAAATCTCTGGATTCGCAGATGGTCGAAAATGAGCGCTGGAATTACTTCGCTAAAAATGTGTCTTACAAGGACACACTCATGGCAAAGAATACCGTCAAGGGGAGCCAGTTCTGCCAGCCCCTCTTTGAATATTCGGGAGCATGTGCCGGCTGCGGCGAGACTCCCTATATCAAGCTCATCACCCAACTCTATGGAGACAGGATGATGGTGGCAAACGCCACGGGATGCTCATCAATATATGGAGCCTCGGCTCCATCAACGCCATACTGCATCAACAGTGAGGGCAGGGGTCCGTCATGGGCCAGTTCACTTTTTGAAGACTGCGCAGAATATGGATACGGTATGGCTCTGGCGGCGGAAAAAATGCGCGATCGTATTGAACGTCTGGCAGTTCAGTGTATTGAGGAAAATGTCTCAGCCGAACTGAAGACGGCGCTGAAGGAGTGGGTTGAAAATAAAAATGACGGTGAAGGTTCGAAGGAAACCTCGAAAAAACTGCTCCCGCTTCTTGAGAAGGAAAAGAACCAAACGGCTGTGGAACTTTTTAAGTTAAAACAATATTTTGTCAAGCGGTCGGTATGGGCTATCGGCGGAGACGGTTGGGCCTATGACATAGGATACGGCGGACTCGATCATGTTCTGGCTTCCGGAGACGATATAAATTTACTCGTTCTTGATACGGAGGTATACTCCAATACGGGAGGTCAGTCATCGAAGGCCACACCGACTGCAGCCATAGCAAAATTTGCCGCAGCAGGCAAGCAGGTTCGCAAAAAGGATCTGGGAGTCATGGCCATGTCATACGGCTATGTTTACGTGGCCCAGGTGGCAATGGGATCGAATCAGGCACATTATCTGAAGGTGCTCCAGGAGGCCGAGGCTTATCCCGGACCGTCGCTGATTATTGCCTATTCCCCCTGTATCAACCATGGACTGCGGGCAGGAATGGGTAAATCCCAGATGGAATCAAAGCTTGCCGTGGAATGCGGATACTGGCACCTCTGGCGCTACAATCCTCTTCTTGAAAAGGAAGGGAAGAATCCCTTTATCCTCGACTCGAAAGAACCGCAGTGGGATAAATTCCAGTCATTTCTCATGGGAGAGGTCCGTTACACATCTCTTAAAAAAGAATTTCCCGATGCTGCTGAGGAACTCTTCAAGACAGCCCAGAATAATGCCCTGTTGAGATACAATACGTACAAACGTTTTGTTGAAATGAAATACTGAGCACATTGTATTGAATGAACGGACAAAAGGCCGTGCGGATAAAACCGTACGGCCTTTTTTATGCACCGCCTCTATTGGTATCTGACAGTTGATGGAATATCCTGCTCTTTGCTTTGGTTATTTTATAAAAATAAATCTAAATATACATAAAAAATTTCTTTTCCTTATTCTGACAGCATAGTATCATGAAGAAAAAAAATAATCAGGGTGATGACATGAATAAAAGCTACGGGAGACTTATGGGGTTCGTACTCAGAAGGTATGATGAGAATGAATATCTGAACCGAAAAAAGGCCGAATTTCTTGTTGTTCTCCTGGCAATTTACACTGTCATGCTGATTCTCCTTCCCTTCGGATTTCTTGCAGTGAGTTTCAAGAGATTCATGGTTACATTTCTCTTTATTGCTCCTTTCTTTGTTTTCAACGCCATAAGTTTTTATTTTATAATACGGGGCAGGTCCGGCGTTGGAGCCACCATCATCGCAGTAACAGCCGTTATAACCGATACTTTTTTTTATTTTGCCCGCGAACCTCTCATGGCCATTGCTTCATTCGGCTATGTCATGATTATGATAATTGTTTTTGCTGCATTTTATACACCCACATTCATTTCTTTTATGATAACAGCGGTTTATGTGATAAGCCATATTGTCCACATTGTAACAAGCGCAAAAGTCATAACCGATGCAACTGATCTTGCAGTTATAAAAACCGCCAATATTGATTCCAATCTTACGGTTATAATAATTTACGTGATATGTTATTCCACTGCAAGGTTCCTGCAGCGCGCCGTTGACCTGAGCGACAGTGAATCGGAAAAAAACCATAAACAGCTGGGCATAATACGGAATCTCGTGGGGACGTTGAAGAGAGCCGGTATTGAACTCGATACGGCAATAACATCCAATCTGGCAAGTGTCAATCAGCTTAATGATAACGCCCAGTCCCAGGCGGCTACCATGGAGGAAATATCATCGGCAATAGAGGAGATATCTGCAAATATCACCAACGTAAACCATGAAGCGCTGGTACAGAATTCATCCGTTGAGGAACTGATGAACGATCTTTCCTCCCTCACAGGTTCCGTTGAATTGCTGGAGCAATCGGGCAGGCGACTTTCCCAGACATTCGTATCGGTAATGACAAGGGCGAGGGAAGGTGAAAATGAGTCGACGGCGCTGGAGGAGATAAACAGGAAAATATCCGAAAACTCCAATGATATTCTCAGCGTGGTCAATATAATAGAGGAATTTTTTGAAAAGATAAATCTCCTGGCTCTCAATGCTTCGATAGAAGCGGCCCGTGCAGGGGATTACGGCCGCGGCTTTGCCGTTGTGGCCGAGGAGATCGGCAAACTGTCCGATAATTCCGCCAAGGAACTGGGACAGATAACGGCAATTATAGACAGGAATCGTGCGGATGTAAAGAACGGCAGCGCTATAATTGACCGGATTGTACAGTACATCGGCAAGCTCATGGAGGACCTGCAGAATATACAGTCCGATTCCATGGACACCATGAAGGAGATCATGGGCTTGAATGAGCTGAAAGAAGTAATGACCGGGAAGGCAGAAGCAGTAAAAGAAAAATCCCATCTTATAAAATCATCCATGAATGAACAAAGCCAGGCTATGGATGACATTGCACGTGCTATACAGAATAACAATGAAAAAGTGCAGGATAACCTGGTCAGTACGGAAAGCATCCATAAAAGCGCACTGGATCTTAAGGACATGTCGGAAGAACTTGCCGTGAGGCTCTCCGATGCAGGGCAATAATCGTGGCGGGAAATAAAAAAGGCCCGCGATGCCGTGTAGAAAAGGATTTTTGAACCTGGTTAACCAGGTGGGTTCCCGCACGGAAAATCCGATCTACTCCGCGAAGAAGCATGATCTTTTAGTCCGGATATAAGGATCCCTGTCGTATAGTATTGGCTCAAAAATACGACATGTCTATCACGTGCAACGCAGGCTTGTTTACAGCAGAAAATATCTGCTAAATTTGGCAACAATTTTTTTAAGTAATTGACATGAAGGCTAATTTGTTGAAAAACGATCAGAATGAATCGTATCTCATTCCATATGATTAGTTCCCTAATCGTTGTAATATCATAAATCAAATTTTTATACATAAAAGGCCTTAAGAGGAGTTCTGGTTATGCTGAGTAAATATTTTCAGGATTTTCACGCAAAGATTCTAAAATCAACGGGATCTGTAAAAAAGACGGCGACAAAAAAAGGGGCTGCGGCAAAAAAAACTGCCGGGAAAGGGGTTGTGGCAAAAACAGCAGCGGTGAAACTGGACATGCAGGCCCTGCAGGAAAAACTTGAGAGCATTATCCCCTCCTATCTGTCTATTTCCAATGCAAAACCCATCGATACCAATGGATTCTCTCCCGATGGAGCGGATTTGCTGATTTATCGCCCATATTGCCGGGACATTGTCAACATGATGGGAGGATATGTTCCCTTTGAACTGATTCACGGTGCCTGTTTTGTCGTTCCCCATCTCGATAAGAAGACTCTCCAGGATGTTTTAAATCGCGTATCGGGCATAAAAAAAATCAGCAAATATGCCGGGACTGAAGAAGAAGCATTTAAGATCCCGGCCTTTATTATTGCCGGAACAGCTGATCATGGCATGATGGACCTTAAAAATGATATCCTGAACTACTATATCAATAATAATATTGATGCCGATTTCGAGTTTGATATATTTATGGTAATGAACAGGGGCGTGGTGATTAAAAACTGGCGTGAAAGCCGCAGTTTCATCAGCCTCGAGACGGAAAGTGATACAATGATGTGGTTTTTTATTCTGATGGCGGAATACCTGGAGACTGAGAGAACAGAGGATCTTGATTTCAGGAAATACATCAAAACTGAAAAGACATACAAACAGTATTGAAAGCGGATTTAATGTTGCGACATGCGATAAATACAATATTGTATATACATCGTAAATAAACTACTTGACACATGTTTTTTTTTGCATAAATATTAAAATGGTAACAGCCAAACAAAAAAGCAGGAGTTATCAGAAATGAAAATAGCTCGAATACTGAATACACTTGTTTTGTGTACTGTTCTTATACTGTGCAATCAGAGTATATATGCGAAAGGCAGCAAAAATGTCATTCTCGTACTCGATACTTCTTTAAGCATGCTGGGGTATGGCGGAAAGAATATTCTCGATAAAGTAAAGGGGAGTGTGGCCCGCTATATTGATCAGCTTGAAGATGGCGATCAGGTGACCTTTATCTCCTTTGATACCGAGGTGAGGGCGTATCCCACGGTCATGGTTGATGACCAGAATGACCGCGATATTCTTAAAAAGTATATAAATTCCACCGAAGTTAAAGGGAAGTGGACTCACACCTATGCGATGATCGATGCGGTCTTCAGCAAGGCCGAGACCCTTCAAAATGAAGATAAAGACCGGCAGGTTGTCATTGTGGTAATGACCGACGGGATTGATGATCCGCCGCCATACAGCACTAAACATCTCAACATTGAAAAGATTTCAAAACGTTTTCAGGACAAGGACTGGTGGATATTTTTTGTCAATTACAGTGACCTTAAAAAAGATAAACAGCTGACTTCCCGTCGCGAAAAATTAAAAGAAGAGTTGAAAGTAGTAAGTGAAAAGACTGAAATAATTGATGTTGACAGCAGAATGCCTGTTGATAAAGGGATAGAAGAAGTTCAGAGAAAAGAAGCCTCATATGGAGGAATTCTTTTTCCTTTGCTTATCGCGCTGCTGGTCATTGCCGGCCTTATAGGTATTCTGTATTATTTTAAAAAACTTTCGGAATTGAAAGTATCAGGCAGGCTCGAATACTGGAACAATGAACTCATCAATCCCAATATTGAGAACTTCGATCTGACCAAGTATTTGGCCAAGGATATTGTTATCGGAAGTTCACTGGGATGTCATCTCAATATACGTGATTTTGAAGGCAAAAGCCCGATTGTGATATCAGCTGTCCGTGGACCGGCAAAGGAAGTGAAAATGGCTATCCGTGGAGGCGGTAAGGACTACGCAATTGAATTCAAAAACAGGGAAACGGGAGAATTTCTCGAAGATGGGGATATTTTCCAGGCAAAAAATTTCACTTTCAAATATTTTATTGTGTAGATACAATTTTTTCAAAAAAAGATAAAAATATTACAAAAAAATATTTTCAAATCAGGATAATTTTAGTATATTATTCTGATTTTTACATGATTTCGGACCAAATTTGGCAAAAATGTATTCTGTCGGCAAGCAGCGGGCAGGCTTTGAGGACAATTCATTAATTAAATAAAGAGAATTGTCCTGTCGATATAGCTATTAGAATAATAATTACTATAAATAGTTATTCTAATATAAAAATTTAATTAAAACTTAATAATCTACTGTAAAATATATCTTGACATTTTGTGATGTATTACTATATCTTTGCTTAATATTTTATATTTTTATATATACTATTGAAAACAAATCGTGTTCTATCTTCAAAAAATTCAGAGAAATTAAGAAACGAATAAGTGTTTTTAAGTAAAACAAGGAGGATTCTTAGATGTCGATAACTCAATTCCCCAAAAGTCCAAACAAGGTACACCCTACAATTCCCAGTGCTGTCGGTTCAAGGGAATCTCTTGCTCAGGAAGGGCGAAATAAGGTTGATGAGGCAAAGCTTATTCTTGAGGAAACCACCGATAAGGTGTTGAATTCAATAATGAATAAACTGCCTGCCGATGTCCTTGAAAAGCTGGATGTTATGGGTGGCCTGAAAGAGAAGCTTTATAATTACGTTAACCAGACCTATGTTAACATGTTCAACCGCTACACGGTGACCATGGAAGACGAATTTGTAAAGAAAGTACGTGACTTCGTCGATCGTGAGGAAGCCAAGGGTCTGGCTCGATACACACCGAAAGAAATCATTGAAATTCTCGATAAAATCGGCGGTGCTGACAAGTTTCATACCGGTGAGATTGAGAAATCAATAGTTAATATGTATGGCCACCTGCAGGGACATATTCAAAGGGGAGTAAACGACCTCGAAGTTGATACGAATGCAATTCTCCGGCAGAAAACAGATGTTGGTGCATTTGTTCGTGGCGAAAACGCCTACGCAATCCTCAAATGCGTCTTTAAAGATAATGAACTGAGGCCCAAATATGTTTATGATGTAAAATTATCTATAAACATACTGGACAGTGAGCTCATCAGCCCCATGTATCATTATCAGACAACTGTTGAAGCTCTTATGAAGGATGCAATCCAGAAGCACATTCAGGATCTTATTGATCGTCAGGTTCAGCAGTTTAATGATGAACTGGTAGACCAGGGAAGAAATGAGCTTTCTGCAAGTGAGAAGATGTTTGAGAAGATCAAACGGATAGAAAACTTCACCGATGACGAAAAAGATGATGAGAAGTCAAAGCGTTATACCATCATGGCAAAACGTTTTCTTGACAAGATCGAAGGACTCCGCGCCGAGATCGATGTGGAAGAGTATGATCCTCTGAACATCAGGGAAAATATCAAATTTATCATTGATGAAGAGAATATCAGGAACAGGGGTTACAACACTGCTGTTAATTCAATCACATCAATCCTCGATACCAGTAAACTGGGATATCAGGTATGTGATAATATGAAGAACGCCCGTACATGCAACATTCGTGAGTACGAAGAGGCCGATAAAACAATCCTTCCCGACGAACGATATGCCATGAGACTGCAGTTCTATGATCAGAACCAGCTCAGGGAATCCAAGAAGGAATTCGACAAACAGATGGCTGCTTTCACTATGGAAATCACAGCACTGTGGGAAGTTATTCACGCTTACTACGAGTCAAAGAAACGATTCCGTTCATTGAAGGATTTTGATGATCTTGCAAACAGGATCATGAACAAGGAATGGAAACGCGAGAAGAAGATGAGGGAAGAAGAATCCGATGCTGTTCTCTGGAATGAAGTGGGTGAGATGTACAACGAAAATACCTTCGTTGAAAAGAACAACCGCACTTACGAAGACAGAATCAGAAACCTGAAAGGGAAGCTTGTTTATCTCAATGATATGCTGCAGAAGATGCATGGATATCAGAACCCCGTTGAGCGTGTAATTCTCGATGAGCGGATCAGTTTTATGGAAAAGAGATTCAACGAGTTCACCTATATCGTTAACCCGCATCATATTCAGCCCGGTCTTATTCTTGATATCGATATAACGACAATCAAGCGTAAGCAGTACATGCTGAAAGGTATGGCTAATGTGCTGAATGAATTCCTCTATAGTATTTCCAAGGGATTTGCCGATGCTGCCTTCGCAACATACTCCAGAAGGAGATCAACAATTCGCGCCGACATTGATCAGTCTTTCGGTGACGAAGAAGTTGCAGAGGATCTTTTTGAAAATGCATATTCCATGAATGCCACAGGATCGGAAGAAATAAAGGGATCTGTTGACCTTTCACCGAGGCCAAAAGCAGGGAAAAAGAGATCAGGTCTGAAGGAACTGTAAAATACATCGTGTAGCAATATAAAAAAGAGGATGCCTTGGCATCCTCTTTTTTTATGAATTACCGGTAAAAAGCAACAAAAGACTTGCAATAAAATATATATTTCATTATTATTCAATCCTTGAAAAGTTTGTGCGTATAAAATGCAGATGTTCAAGATTTCTAATTGAGGAGTAGTCATATGGAAACAACGTTTTATTCTTTAGCATCGAAGAATAATTTTAATAAGGCTCTTCGGCATTTTTACAAGGTAAATGATGTCGTTGAAGAAATCGAATCCAGGGCCAACCTGGCTGATATAATTAATAATGAAATCGACAGTGAGGATATTCATGAAGACCAGATACTGCCCATAGTGGGAGCGGTCATCAGGGATAAATATAATTACAGCTATAAGTCGTGCGGGATTCCGGCCACTATCTCGGATTTTGAAAAAATAGCAAATGAAACGGTTAAGTGGACCGGTATGGATATTGTTATTGTATACTATGACCCAGGCGATAAAGTTTTTCTGATTAATCCAAAGAATATTGTGACCTGGGGCAAAGCCAGGGAGCTGGTACAGGATCAGCTTATTGTTGTGTATGCCAAGTATCTGAAGAGTGATGATAAAAAAATCGAAATTGAAGCGATAAACGCCATTGAAGAAATGATCTCCGGCAAGGATGTTTTTATAAATAAGAGTTTTATTGATCAGACTATTCAGCCGAAGCTTCCTCCAAAAAAAGAAGTACCGGTTGAAAATCTCAAAACCAATGTTACACCCAAATACGCGGTGCAGGTTTCCAATGAGCTGTTCCACAACGGGAATGTTGAAGCATGGAAAAAAATAATAGAAAGCTTCACAGTGAAATATCCTGACCTGAAAGTTCATATATATCATAAAGGCGAGGTTATCAATGATATCAACGCCCTGTTTAAATGGGGAAAGGTAAAACATGGTGATTCCATATTGTTTCAGGTTTCAGGCGAAAATATCCGGGGAGTATCAAAGTTGCAAAAGTACCTTTTTGAAGGCGCCAGTCAGCGATACGAACAGTTTCTGAAAATTGATGTGGGCAAGGTACTCAATCTATTTTAGGTTAATTTAATAGTGATAGTTAACTCAAAAAACGTGGAGATAAAATCATGGAAAACATCATATATTTTAGCAAAGACATAAAGGGGCTTGATGAAAAAATCCGTCAGAGGCTGGGGATACGAGGGAAAAGGGCTGTTGATCTTGCCATGATGGGACTGCCCATCGCTCCCGGTTTTATAATAGATTCGCAGCTGACAAAAAAACTTCCGCAGGTTAATCTTAAAGAAATCGTAAAAACACATATATCCAATATCGAAAAAGAAACAAAAAAGAAATTCGGCGATCCTCAGAAGCCGTTGATGCTTAAGGTAGTACTTAGTTCCGATCTTAATACTCCTTACTTTCCTTCGATCCACAATATAGGGATGAATTTTGATACGGTTAAGGGATTCGCAAAATTTACTGATCCGGCATTTGCCCATGGAGAATTTATTTTCCTCCTGAAAAGTATAGGGAAAAATCTTCTTGATATCGATGAAGAGACGATTAAAAAGATTGAAGGCAAATTACCTCCTAAACCCAGGGTTGAAGATCTGGAAAAGGTAATTGATAGATTTCTTAAAGAATATGAGGGTGATTTTGAGCTCGACGTTTATGACCAGTTGAGTCTGATATTAAAACAGGCATCATCGAAATACTGCGACTCGGAAATTGATGTCGATGATTCGCTCTCCATAATGATTCAGGCCATGGTTTATGGAAACTTCGGTCAGCACTCGTATGCGGGAAATTTTTACACCAGGAATATTATAACCGGCGACAAGGAAATACAGGGGGAATATCTACAGAATGAATTTGACCTTGTCAGAGGCAAAGCTAAAGATATTCAGAAGATTGATAAGAATTATTTTGATAAATTCACACAGATATCGCAGCAGGTTGAGGATAATTTTCACGAGATCCGCGATATTAAGTTTACCATTGAAGAAAAGGATTTCTGGCTTGTTGAACAGCGTGAAGTGGATGAAAAATCCACGCAGTCACAGATTAAAACACTACTCGATTTATGTCAGCGGAAAGTTATTACTGAAACCGAACTTATAAAAACCATAAAACCTAATCAACTGAACGAACTACTTCATCCCGTCATCGACCCCAGGACTATTAAGAATATCAAGTCCATTAAAGGTGGTATAGCCGGATCTACAGGTGCAGCAATCGGCAAAATTTATTTTTCTACACCGAAATTGCTGGAGGAGTATAAAAAGGCTATCATGAAGGGGGAAGACACTAATATGATCCTCATTCTTCCTTCATCATATGCCGAGGATGTCAAGGCCATTGAAGTGGCCAAGGGCGTCATTACCTGTGAGGGGGGGTTCTCGTCTCATGCGCCTGTTGTTGCAAGGAGCCTTGGAAAGGTTGCAATGGTTCAGCCTGATATGAAGATCGGTAAAAATACTCTGACAATTAGCGGGAAGAGTATTCAGGAAGGAGAATACATCTCAATAAATGTTCCGTATTATGAAGAGCCAACCATTTATCTTGGGAAAGTTGAGCTCATCGAACCGGATTTTAAGAAAAACGGTCTGTTCGATTTCCTGAAAATAGTGGAAAAATTTGTTACAACTTTTAATGTACGGGCCAATGCTGATCAGGGCAGGGACGCGAAAGTGGCGAAGGAATTCAATGCCACCGGAATCGGGCTCTGCAGGACTGAGCATATGTTTTTTAATGAAAAGCGAATCATGAAGTTCAGGGAAATGGTCATCGCTTCTGATGAGAAAGAACGACGAAAAGCCCTTGAAGCCCTTCGGCCCATGCAGCGATCGGATTTTTATGATCTTTTTAAAATAATGGATGGGAAACCGGTCACCATCCGTCTCCTGGACGCTCCTCTGCATGAGTTTTTGCCAAGAAGCGATGCCAGTATGAAAGAATTTTTAAAATATATGCAAAGCCGTAATTCAAAAATGTCAGCGGCGGATATTAAATCACGCTGTGAAGAATTGGGAGAAATGAATCCCATGCTGGGACACCGGGGCTGCCGCGTGGCTATTACCTATCCTGAAATTTATGAGATTCAGTGTAAGGCCATATTTGAAGCTGCATGCATGCTGAAAAAAGAAGGGGTAAAAGTTAAACCGGAGATTATGATTCCCATTGTAATGAGCGAGCAGGAAATCAAGTTTATTAAAAATGGAAAGAAAATAGAAGGAAAGGAAGTCAAGGGCATTAATGATATCAAGAATGAGGTGTGCCAGGAATATGGTGTTGATGACCTTGAATATCATGTCGGAACGATGATAGAACTGCCTGCTGCTGCACTTGGAGCTGGCAATATCGCGAAATATGCCGAGTTCTTCAGTTTTGGAACAAATGACCTGACGCAGACAACATATGGCTTGTCAAGGGATGATTCAAACTCTTTCTTTCCCGATTATTCTCTCTATGACCTCATGAAGCACAATCCCTTTAACGTTCTGGGACCGGAAGTGAAGGAGCTTATTGAGATGGCATCGCTTCGGGGAAGGCTTACCAGGCCTGATATCAAAATGGGTCTATGCGGCGAGCACGGAGCAAATCCCAGCAATATTGAATTCTGTATGGATGCCGGTTTGAATTATGTTTCTTCTTCACCGTACTCTATTCCACTGGCAAAGCTGGCGATAGCGCAGATCAATATTGCAAGAAAGGTTGAAGAAAAATAGAATAAAAATTGAATTGTATATGCTGCAAATAACTGGAGAAACCGTCATGCACTATAGCAGACGGTTTCTTTTATTTTCTGTGAGACAACCGGCAATTGTTTACTTGTCGAGCGCAGCAACTCCCGGCAGAATTTTCCCTTCCAGGAGTTCAAGGAATGCTCCGCCTCCCGTGGATATATAGGATATTTTGTCCGAGACTCCGGCCTGATTGACGGCAGTTACGCTGTCGCCGCCGCCCACGATGCTGAGGCAGTCGGTTTCGGCAAGAAGACCGGCTATAGAGTTGGTGCCCCGGGAAAAACTGGGCATTTCAAAGGCACCCATGGGCCCATTCCAGATTATGGTTTTCGATTTTTTGATCCTTTCGGAAAAAAGTTTTACTGTCTCGGGCCCGATATCTAGTCCCATGTGGTCATCGGGGATTTTGTCTGCGGCAACTGTTTTTGACGGTGATTCATTTTTAAATTCAGGCGCTGCGATGATATCAATGGGAAGAAGAATATCAACCTTCTTGCTTTTTGCTTCATCAAGGATGGCTTTGGCAGTTTCAACCAGTTCTTCTTCAAGGAGGGATTTACCTACGGAATATCCCTGGGCCTTGAGGAAGGTGAAGGCCATGCCCCCGCCGATTATAATGAAGTCGACCTTATTGAGAATATTTTTCAGTGCATCGAGTTTTGATGAGACCTTGGCTCCGCCGATAATAGCCCCGACGGGATGAACCGGATCGGTCATGGCTTTTTTGAAGTATTCAATTTCATCCTTGAGAAGAAATCCCGCGGCACACGTTTTTATATGGCGTGTTATGGCTTCATTCGATGCGTGTCCCCGGTGAGCGGCGGCAAAAGCGTCGTCGATGTATACTTCGGCAAGAGAGGCCAGCAGCTTGCCGAAATCTTCATTGTTTTTTTCTTCCTCGGGATAAAAGCGGATGTTTTCAAGAAGGACGATTTCCCCATCCTTCATGGCGTCGATGATTATTTTTACGCTATCGCCTATGGGGTCAGTGATAAATTTCACGTCTTTTTTAAGGATTGTTGATAGTCTTTTGGCCACAGGTGCCAGGCTCATGGAAGGAACAATTTTCCCCTTCGGTCTGCCCATGTGGGATACAAGAATGATCCTGCTGCCGCGCTCCAGGCAGTAATTGATGGTGGGGATGGTGGCGGTAATTCTCGTATCATCCGTGATGTTCATATCGCTGTCGTAGGGTACATTGTAATCCATTCTCAGCATAACTTTTTTTGAAGCGACATCAATCTGGTCGATGTATTTAATTGTCATGAGAATAACCTCTTCGATTATTATAAAATTATTTCAAATTATTCAAAATGAAAAAATGACAATATGAATTCTATTTTCATGTTGAATATAAAGTTAAAAAGCAATACGGTCAAGGTCAATTTTGATTTCTTAGTTCACGCTTTTTCTTTCTTACCAGTACGAATCGGGAAACAAAAATTGATATTTCATAGAGAAACCACAGGGGAACAGCTACGAAGAACATGGAAAAGGGATCCTGGGGCGTTATAATTCCGCCGATGAGAAAACAAAGAACTATGGCTATTTTCCTTTTTGCGATAAGAAATTGAGGGGTCAGTAAGCCCATGCGAGTCAATATCAATACAGCTATGGGAAGTTCGAAAAGGAAACCCATGGCGAGGCTGAAGAGGAGGATGAAGCTCAGATAATCATCGGCCCCGATGGTACTCTGCATATCGGGGGGAATGAACTGGATAAGTATTTGCAGAACAAATGGTATCAGCCCAAAGAACACAAATGCCATCCCTCCATAGAAAAGCAGAATGGCGGCCAGAAGGGTCATGCGGGAGAACATTCGGTCTTCCTTGTTGATGGCCGGAACAATGAATTTCCATGCATGGTAGAATATGAGCGGAATGGTGAGAAGAAGCGCCACGACCGCCGAGGCCTTGAGCCTGATCAAAAATCCGCCCAGGAGTTTGAATACATGCAGTTTCTGACTGGTCGGGAATGGTCTGTTGATGAATTCTATGAGATAATCGGAGAAAGATATTCCCACGGCAGTCAGTACAATCAAGGTGCCGAGAATTACAAGAATGCGTGACCGGAATTCTTCGAGATGATCAACGAGGCTCATGGGCATATCACCCCTGTGCAGGGCTTCGGGGTCGATCTCGTCTTCCACTGTTGCCGGCAGGTTTTCCTCCGGGGCTTTTTTCTTTGCGCGGGTTAAGGCCTTGGCGGAATTTTTATCATTGGTTTTCTTTACCGGCAGTGCATCGGTCCGCGTATCTTCCGATTGCCTTTTTTTCCCGCGAATAGTAATCTCTTTATTTTCATTTGATTCCAGGACTGCCACGGGGGTCGTTTTTTTTGATGGAGAAGCCTTTTTAACCCCTGGAGATTTCACTCGCGGTTTTTTTCCAGCTTTTTTATTTACGTTTTTACCTTTGGCATCTGTCGCCGGAGTTTTAGTTTTTTTTGAGGGAGCTGTACTGGGTTTCTGCCCGCCTGTTTTTGTCGTTTTGGTTTTTTTAATTTTATCAGCCAAAGTATATCTCCTGAAACCAGATGATCAAAATGATATAAAGTAACTGCCCATATCTAACTGCTATGATGAATGACAACAATCAAAATGCCAGTTAATGAGGATGATGTATCCACACTGGAAGCATATATGTCAAGTATTTTAGAATGTAATAGAAATTATATGGTTATGAAAGTTAAGTACTCTTTATGGAAATATTTTTATTTAAATTATAATATCTTAGTTGACAAAGAATGATCATATTCAATAAAAAATATTTAAAGACGGGTCTCGTGACGGCAGGCCCGTATACCCTGACATGAAGATTTGTATTCAACCGGAATTGACTGATATGAATGTGTTTATGTATATCAGGTTGTATCCTGCTTCTGACTGCCGCGATTGGTTTTTAAAATCTCTATTTTGCACACAGATATATTACAATTAATATATAATACACATAAAATATAAAACTATGGAGGGGGAAATGGCTAAGTTTGAGGAAAAGTCTATGCCGGCTGTGTTTCAGAATCAGGTCGAAAAGTTTGGCGACCGGGCCTGTGTAGCCTATAAAAAAGATGGGGTCTATACTGATATTTCCTGGAATGACATGAACACGATGGTCAGGAATATCGGGTGCTTCCTCATGTCGAGGGGAATTAAAAAAGCCGAGAAAGTGGCAATCTTCGCCGAGAACCGCTATGAATGGTGGGTGACGGACCTTGGCGCACTGTCGGTAGGGGCAACGGATGTGCCAATTTATTCCACGAATTCGCCCGAGGAAGCTCAGTATATACTGAGCAATTCAGATTCGAAGATATGCTTTGTCAGCACAGAGGATCATCTCGAACGGGTTCTCAAGGTAAAGAAAAAGCTTCCCAAGCTGAGTGTTATAGTCATCTTTAATGAAATGAAAAAGAAGAAAGCGGGTGTGATAACCATGGCCCAGGCTTTAGAGGAAGGAGCTAAGTATAAAAGCCAGGCTGATTTTGACAAGAGACTGAAAGCCATTAAGGGAGAAGATCTGGCTACGCTCATTTATACATCGGGCACAACGGGAAATCCCAAGGGCGTTATGCTGACGCATAATAATTTCCTGTCTAATACAAAGCAGAGCGTCGATGACTTTAAAGACATGGTTACTCCCGATGATACATTTGCCTCTTTTCTGCCCCTTTCCCACTCATTGGAAAGGACGATTGGATTATACCTGCCCATTTACCAGGGATCAAAGGTTGCTTTTGTGGAGAACGTATCTACAACTCTGATGCAAGACTTTCTTGCCATACGTCCCACAGCCATGGTGAGCGTTCCCCGGATATATGAAAAGGTTCATGCCGGCGTTCTTTCAAAAATAGCCGATGCTCCGCCCATAAAAAAGAAAATTTTCAACTGGGCAATGGCTCAATCACATAAAAATATTCCTTACAACTGCCAGAATAAACCGAGGACGGGTATTTTTGCCAAAAAATATGACCTGGCCGATAAGCTTGTTTTTTCCAACCTGAAAAAGGCCCTGGGTCTTGACAGGCTCAAGATAGCGATTTCGGGCGGTGGACCGCTCAGTGTAACTGATGCAGAATTTTTCATAGGCATGGGATTTAAAATCTATGAGGGATTTGGCCTTACCGAAACTACGCCGGTAACAAATGTAAACAGGCCGTGGCTTATAAAACTCGGCACGGTTGGACCTCCTCTCAAGGATACCATCGTAAAGATTTCCGATGAGGGCGAAATACTCCTCAAAGGACCGCAGGTCATGAAAGGGTATTATAAAAATCCTCAGGCAACCAAGGAGGTTTTTACTAAGGACGGATTCTTCAGAACCGGGGATATCGGGGTGATTGATCAGGATGGATATCTGTCAATCACGGGCCGTATCAAAGATATCATTGTCACTGCCGGCGGAAAAAATATTTCTCCCCAGAATATCGAAAATGCTCTGAAGGCCTCACGTTTTATTGAACAGGTGGCGGTCATCGGCGATCGGAGGAAATATCTTGCAGCTCTTATTGTGCCCTCTTTTGACGAACTCAAGAAATGGGCGAAGAAAAACGGCATTGCGGCCGGCTCAGAAGAGGAGCTTATCAAAAATGAGCAGGTTTTAGCAATAATTGGTGAAGAGATTAAAAAATATATGGCTAGTTTTGCCCGTGTGGAGCAAATTCGCAAATTCAAGCTCCTGGTCAGTGAATGGAGCCAGGCCGGCGGTGAACTCACACCCTCACTGAAGGTTAAGCGGCGTGTCATAGAAGAGAAATACGGAACTGAGATTGAAAGTATGTTTGACGAAGATTAGAATATTATTCTATATTGGAAAAAAGAGAGCGGTAATTGCCGCTCTCTTTTTTTTGTTTCTGAATGATAAAAATTATTGGTTGACATTACCATAAATTATAAATAAAATTTCTCATAATCAAAATAAAATAATCTGCATCATAGTATTTATTTTTTGTTTTTCACTTTTCCCCAATAATTTATGCACTAACCTGGAGGTCTTAATGGCTAAACAAGTGAAGCTTAAAGAAAACACAATTCCTGCCATTGCTCAGCTACGGGCTGAAAAATATGGCGATCGCACATGCTGTCTGTATAAGAAAGATGGTATCTATACCGGCATCTCCTGGAGTGGGATGAACGACATGGTGAGGGCTCTTGCAAATTATCTCCTTTCCATCGGTATTAAAAAAGGCGATAAAGTCGGATTGTTCTCTGAAAACCGCTATGAATGGTGGGTGGGAGATCTTGCTATTCTCAGTGTAGGTGCTATAAATGTACCTATTTATTCTACCAATTCCGCGGAAGAGGCGCTTTATATATTGGAAAATTCCGAATCCAAAGCGTGTCTGGTGTCCACCGAGGATCATCTTGCCCGGGTATTGAAGGTAAAGAAGAAGCTGAAAAAGCTGAAGAAGCTGGTTGTTTTCAACGAGACGAGCCAGAAAAAAACCGATGTGATAACATTTACCAAAGCACTCGAGGCCGGAAAGGCCTTTAAAAACAAGACCATGCTGGATAAACGTTTAGCCGATGTGAAGCCGAAAGACCTGGCCACGATTATGTATACATCAGGCACAACGGGAAATCCCAAGGGTGTTATGCTGACACATGATAATTTTGTATCGCAGGCGGAAAATATCTTCAGCGAGATGGCGGGGAAAATAACGGAGAACGATCTGTTTCTCTCATTTCTGCCTCTGTCGCATGTACTTGAAAGGACTACGGGATATTACGGCCCGCTTTATATCGGTGCCACTGTTGCCTTCGCGGAAAGCATCAACACGCTGCTGGATAATTTCAAGGAAGTGCGTCCCACGATTATTATAAGCGTACCCAGGATTTACGAGAAACTTCATGCAGGTATTCTTTCACAGGTCTCCGACGCTCCCGGGCTGAAGAAAGCCATATTCAATTTCGCTTCAAAAACTGCACAGAAGAATCTTCCCTATGCCTGCGCCAATAAGTCCCGATCAGGGCTTTTTGCCAAGCGTTTTAACCTGATGGATAAGCTGGTTTTTTCCAAGCTTAAAACCGCCCTGGGACTTGATAAACTCAGGTATGCCATTTCAGGCGGCGGACCGCTCAGCGTTTCAGACGCGGAATTTTTCATCGGGATGGGAATACAGATACTGGAGGGTTTCGGCCTTACCGAAACTTCACCCGTGACCCACTTCAACCGCCCCGGGAAAATTAAGCCGGGTACGGTGGGACATCCTATACCCCAGACCGAGGCAAAAATTTCCGATGACGGAGAACTCCTCCTGAAGGGTCGTCAGGTCATGGTGGGATATTATAAGAATCCCAAGGCCACTAAGGAAGCCTTTACCAAGGATAAATTCTTCAGGACCGGCGATGTGGGTGTAATTGATAATACGGGTCGGCTTGCCATTACGGGAAGGATCAAGGACATCATTGTTACGGCCGGCGGAAAGAACATCTCTCCCCAGAATATAGAGAATGAGCTGAAATCTTCTCGTTTTATCGAGCAGGTTGCTGTCATCGGAGACAGGAGGAAGTATCTTTCGGCACTCATCGTGCCCACCTTTGATGAAATTAAAAAGTGGGCCAAGAAAAATGAGATAACCTTTGCCAGTAATGAGGACCTCATGAACAATGAGAAGGTCAATGAGCTTGTTGCGGGGGAAATCAATAAATTCACCAGTAAATTCTCACGTGTCGAGCAGATAAGAAAATTTAAACTTCTTGATGCGGAATGGACTCAGGATGGCGGAGAGCTGACCCCCAGTCAGAAAGTAAAACGCCGGGTCGTGGAAAGCAAGTACGCAAAAGAGATTGAGGGCCTGTACCCGCCTGATATGGAATAGATGTTCGGATTGCGGAGGGCGAAGAGATTCGCCCCCGCAATTTTATATCACGAAAATAATTTCATTATATCCTGGAAAACGGCCGCCGGTTCTTTTGCTCCATCTACCTCGCGAAGCAGTCCTTCCTTCTTGTAGAATTCTATCACGGGCATGGTTTGATTTCTATAAACAGAGAGACGGTTCTGAACGGTTTCCCTGTTATCGTCATCACGCAGGATAAGGGGGGCGCCGCAGCGGTCGCAGATATGGGGCTTTACCGGGGGATTGTACTCGACGTGAAAGATCTCACTACAGGCTGTACAGGTTCTGCGGCCCGTTATTCTTTTAATTATATCCTCATCGGGTACGGATATAAGGATTGCCGCATCGATGTTATGCCGTTCTTTCAGTTTTTCCGCCTGATACAGGGCCCGGGGGAAGCCGTCGAATAGAAACCCGGAAGGGCAGTTTTCTCCGAGATAATTCATTATTACTTCGGTAATGAGCTCCACAGGGCCGATTTCTCCACGATCCATGAACTCCTTTATCTGTCTGCCAAAATCAGTACCACGCCGGACCTCGTCGCGGAGTATGTTGCCCGAGGATATATGGGGGATACTGAAGGTCTCCCGGATGCGCGAGGCCTGGGTCCCTTTACCGCAGCCGGGAGGGCCTATGAGTACGATTTTTTTACTGGAGTTCAATGGCTTTTCCCTTTTCGTCAAAGTAGGTCCATGTCCCGGTTTTTTGATCATCACGGTATGTTCCCCGCGACTGAATGACACCCGATTCATTAAACAGGGTCCAGTTGCCCGACTTGAAACCCTTCTCGTAGTTGCCGATGGCCTTTTTCATGCCATTGGGATAGTACTGGTTTGACTGGCCATGTTTTTCATCATTGATATACCAGCAGATTTCCATGGGCTTCCCGTCTTCATAGTACTCCTGGAATTTGCCGTTTTTTACTCCATTCCGGTACCAGACTTCCTTGTGGACCATGCCTGATTCATAAAAAGTTAGGCGGGAACCGTGCAGTGTATCATTGACATATGTTTCCCGAATCTGCTTATTGCCGTTTTTAAAGTAGGATATCCATATCCCGTTTTTTTTACCATATATGAAGGTGCCTTCATACATGATTTTTTTCCCTTCAGTGCCTTCATGGAAATAGGTCCATTTTCCGTGTCTCTGACCGTTTTTAATTGTGCCTGTCGCTTTCAATGAGCCGTCGGACCAGTGTAGTTCCGCTGTCCCGTTCATGATGGTAATATCATCGGCGCCCGATGTATCAATGATCCGGTCCTCCAGTGCGGATTGTGACGATGCACAGTGAACCTGCGCCACGAGCAGGAGTGTGAGAATAAAAATGCTGTGTTTTTTCATGCAAATAAACCTCTTTTTTTATGTCCGATATATGATTTTTAATTCTCCCTGCGGCCTTTTCATCTTCAGGCCCCCGGGATTTTATCCGAAAATAGTAGTAGTATGAAAGTGAGTCAAATATTTTTTTTATCAATTTGATTATTAAGGATAGTTTGTTTTTTATAGTTGTTTTAAGTTATTTGGTCGGGATATTTGGCCTGAAAACAGGCAGAAGTGCTTCCCGATACTGACTTGATCAGCACAGACTAATAATACAGAGGTAACCCCATATGATGAGATCTTTGTGGACAGCAGCATCGGGAATGGTGGGACAACAGTTTAATATCGATACCATTTCCAATAACCTTTCCAATGTCAATACTACGGGATTCAAAAAGCAGAGGGCTGAATTCGAAGATCTCCTGTACCACACGATCCTCATGGCCGGTACGCCTGCAACGGAAGTAACAGAGGTCCCCACGGGAATTCAGGTAGGACACGGTGTCAAGGTGGCAGCGACTCAGAAAATGTTCGAGCAGGGAAGCCTTCAGTCCACGGAAAATAAGCTGGACCTTGCCATGGAAGGAGAAGGATTCTTTAAAATACAGCTTTATGATGGTTCCATGGCTTATACGAGAGACGGGGCCTTCAAGATAGATTCTAACCGGCAGGTTGTTACCGCCAATGGATATCTGCTGGAGCCGCCGCTGGTTCTTCCGGAAAATTTTATTATGAACACTCTTTCGATAAGCCAGGACGGCCGCGTTACCGTGAAGTTGGTAGGAGAAGAAGATTCCGTTGAGGTGGGCCAGATGGAAGTCTACCGCTTTGTCAACCCGGCAGGTTTGAGCAGCATCGGTGGAAATCTGTACAAGACGACTCCAGCCTCGGGTGAGGAAATTGCCGGACAGCCGGGAATGGACGGACTGGCCAAGGTACACCAGGGTTTTCTTGAGATGTCCAATGTGAAGGTCGTTGAAGAGATGGTCAATATGATCGTGGCACAGAGGGCTTATGAAGTGAATTCTAAGGCAATCCAGGCTTCCGATTCCATGCTGGGAACGGCCATAGGCCTGAAGCGATAATGAGATTTTTGGGCCGGGGCATTATTGCATTTTTTATGCTGTTCTGCGCTGTTGGCGCTGATGCCGCGGTTAAGATATATCTTTTTTCACGGGCCGATATCATCGGTGAGAAAATAAGCGTGGCGGATATAGGCACTGTGGAGGCCAGGGATGGTCTCAGGCAAAGCATAGAGGCCCTGGAGATCGGACCCTCCTTAATGAAAAATGGATTAATCGGTAAGGATGAAGTAGCCCGCCTGGTCGAGACCATGGTTGGCGAAAAACCCGTGATCTTCGGCAGTGCTGTCAGGGTGTTTCAAAGTCATGACAAGGAACCGTCTGCTGAAACAGAAGAAGAAAGTGAAGAGCTGATTCAGAAAGGAGCACCTGTACGGGTGTTTTATTCATTAAAAGGGATCAGTATAGAGACGGGCGGTATCGCCATGGAAAAGGGAAAGGCCGGAGAGATAATCCAGGTAAAAGTGAAAGGCAGGGCAATGTCGGCCAGGATTATTGACCGATACACGGTCAGGAAAGAACTATGAAAAGCAAAATCATATTCATCATGGCATGCATCATATCCTTTTCAAGCCTCCAGGGGAAAACGATCTGGGTGAATAAAAATAATTTTGCCTCAGCGGGAAATCTAAACGTGGGTGATATCATTGTCGTCAATGTCCTGGATATTTCGGCCATGCAGTTCACTATAAATCTGAAGAACACCGTAACGTCATCGCTTACGTCAAGTCCTGATCTCACCATCACGGGTTTCCTGCCCAAGGTGAACGGCACCAAGGCCATGAAGAGCGATGATACGACACAGTTCGGCGAAAAGGGCAAATTTAATTTTACCATTGCGGCACAGCTTCAGAACAGAACGCCCGACGGTAAATTTACCCTGGGGGGTACGAGGGTGTACGCAATTAATGGAGCTGCCAGCACTGTAACAGTCACGGGCCTCGTTGATCCCGTCCTGGTGAAGGGAAGAAACGTCGATTCCGATAAAGTGGCAAATTTTAGAATAGAGATCCGCAGCACCCGCGAGGGATTGAGGCTCCAGCGCCCTGCTCTGAAAGAAGGAGAGAATGCCCAGGTGTCGCTGACGGAAGCGGAAAAGCAGCGGCTTATAATTGATTATCTTGAAAAAATGATAAACGAGCTGACACGATAAATGAAAAGAAATATCATACATATGCTACTCGCTGTTGCGGTTGTTTTCCCGGTCTCGTCGGCGCTAATGGCTGAGGTGACGGTAAAGCTCCGTGACATCGTGACCATCGATGGGTTGAAGGAAAACCAGATCTATGGCTACGGCCTTGTAGTGGGACTCCCGGGAACCGGTGATTCCAAGACATCCCTGTCGAAATCATCACTGAAAAATTTTCTGAAAGGCCTGGGACTTGAAAGTGATGATACGAAAACCAGGAACGTGGCAGCCGTGCTTCTCACGGCCAAACTTCCTCCCTTTGTGAGAATCGGCGACCGAATCGATATAACCGTGTCATCAATCGGAGACGCCAAATCCCTGGAAGGGGGAATCCTCGTTCAATCATCGCTGCTCGGCGCCGATGGGAACACCTATGCTGCTGCGCAGGGAAGGCTGGAATTCCCGCGGAAGACTGGAAAGGAAAAGGTCGTGAAGACTGTTGCAATACTGACCCGAGGCGCTGTCATCGAGCGGGACCTCTCGCCGGAAATTATCACTGACAATAAAATATTCCTGGTTCTCCACGACTTCGACTATGGTCAGGCAGACCGGATCATAAAGGTTATAAAGAAAAAATATCCGGCATCGGCACCCGAGATGACTGCCGACGGAAAGATCAAACTGCAGATTATCGAGAAGATTCCATTGCCGGAATTCATCGGCACCATCGAGAATATGGAAGTGGCGCCCAGTGACCGGCCCCGTGTCGTGATAAATGAAAAAGACGGGACTATCGTGGCCGGCGGCAATATCAGGATATCCGAGGCATTCGTGAGCCGTGAAGGCCTGGTCGTGGAGATAGAAGATTCCGAAAAAAAAGGAGCGGCGGCAGAAATCAAGGAAGCAACAACGGTGAAGGACCTGGTTGATTCATTGAATGCCATGGGCGCTTCAAACGGCGATATTATAGCGATACTGAAGGCGCTGAAGGACGCCGGTTCTCTTCACGCGGAACTCATAATCAAGTAGGAGCAGAGCAATGATCGACACCACCATGCTGCAGAACCAGATACTCGACAGTGCCCGGGGAAATAGAGACGCCGCTTTTAAAGAAAAGGCCGAGAGGGCCGCGGGCAAGAAGGATTTTCAGGAAACGCTGCGTGAGACCGTTGAGCTTCAGAAAAGTGATGCCGGCGGGAAAAAGGTCGTCGATAAAAAACTCATGGATGTCTGCGTGGAAATGGAGTCTCTCTTTGTCGCGAAGATGATGAAGGAAATGCGCAGCACGGTTCATAAGACGGGCTGGATCCATGGCGGTTTTGCCGAAGATATTTTCGAGGATATGCTTTATGATAAATACTCCCTTGAAATGTCGAAAAACGCAAACCTGGGCCTGGCTACCATGCTGTATAAGGAAATGAGTTCCAAGATATAGTCGGCAAAATAAGCATAATTACCCCTTATCCCCCTAAATCCCCCTGAGGGGGACTTGAAAGAAAAATAGAAAATTATAAACCCCTCCCAGGGGTGGCAACAGTTCTTTTATGCAATCCTAAGGTATCGATGCCGGGGTCTCATCTTCCCTCTATTTCTGGTATCTTCTTCTGTTAATGTATTATTACTTCCATCTTTACGTCCGGGGCATCTTTTTCTGAAGAAGAATTAATAGTCTCGTTGATAGAGTTTTGCATAAAATTGTATGGACATCTTTATTCTCCTGCAGTATAATAATCAGTTGTGAAAATTGTATGAAAAATGAACTCAATCTGACCCGGGATGTAAACCTTTCAATAAGGGAAGGAATCAAAACAGGAGGCATGTTATGACACGGTTTGTATTAATTCTTTCTATGGTATTTATACTTTTAGGTGCGGCGGGATCATTGCTCTTTTCCGGTGAAGATAAGGAAACGGACGGCCTCGTAAAAAAATGCAGAACTGAATGCACGGCGATACCGGGCAATGACTGCGGCGTCGTGGACAAGGCTGCGGCGGAGTATGTAACGGCGCGGCGGACCTATCATACCGTGGGAGATGAGCGGGGATATTACCATCCAACGGGTTCCTACTGGTACCAGGAACTGCTTAACCTGTCCCTGGTTGTGGAGCAGAAAAAACGTGTTCTGAAACCGCTTTGTCCCAAAACCATGTTAAAGGAACAGGATTGATAAACGGGGAATACAGCGGCGCGCGTGATTGTTCAGTATAGATGCCGGCAAAAGAAGAGCGATGATCGAGAAGCTGCTGAGTGAAGATATTCTGTATCCCGTTCAAGATCCCGGCGTACTGGAGCGGGGTTCGGTAATACGCAGGGTTTCCGGTGTCAAGGATCAGCAGGGCTGTTTCATGAACCGCGATGACGGCGGTGATCTCATCGTGGTGAATGTCGTAGATTGTGCGGGCTGCTCCTTCCTCGCTACTGCCGGCATCATGCGGCTGAGAAATGACGAACAGCTATACTGCTACCGAGGGACCTTCGGCAAAGACAGGGATTCGCAGCGGGCCATGGAAATCATATCAAACTGGCCGCTGTACAGGAAGAATACCGATATCCAGAACGCCATTGACTATTTTGTACGCACGGCCTATGCCCCGGCCCATATACTGCATCTGGAAAAGACAGACCAGCTTCAGAATCTTTTTATTCCTCTCCAGCAGAAGTTCAGGATAGGGCGCTTTAAAGTGGAGGTCAACTGGGATAAGGAGCGCAAGGAGACTTTCAGAAAAATACTGGATGATCTGAAGGTGGGAGACCATGTAACCTATGTGGCCATGATTCCTCCCACGAAGGGACACAATCCTCTTTTTTATTCCATCGGCACCAAGCCCCACGAGGAAACTGTCATGAGCCTTCGCGGCGAACCCTTCAATTTTGTCCCGACGCATGGCGGGCATATCAAGGCCCTGAGGCCCGAAGGCGGCACGAAACAGTTCCTCGTGGATGCCGGGTCTTCGTATCTCGGGAAGGGGCTGAAAACGTTATATGATACGGCACGGGAGGTGACTGACGGTTTGAGGCGCGTCTACGGGAAGTACAATTTTATTCCCGTCGAGGGGCGCGGGGCCTTTGGCACGGAACAGAGTTATTGAACCGGGGCTGTTTTTATATTGACAGGGTATCGGTATGGGCATATAAAAGATTTGAAAAACTGAAACGGAAACAGGCGCTCAAATATCATGCAGAAAGAAAAAGATAAAGATACGCCGAAAGAAGGGGAAAACCTGGTCGGCGTTTTTGATGCCGAGGCGTCGAAGAAAAAGATCAAAACCGTCAAGATGGAAGAAACCGTCATCGCCGACGACAGCCATATCATCAATCTCATTCTCGGTCCCTGCGTGTCCGTGATATTCGCGGGCCAGGATAAAAGCGGGAAGGTCTGGTTCGGCATAAACCATATGATCAGGTCCCGCAATGAAAAGGTCGATGTAGCCCTCAAGGAAGTATCGGCTCTGCGCACGGGCCTCCAGGAAAAGGGCTGCACGCATATCGCCTGCCTGGGACTGTTCGGCGGCAGCTACCGGCAGGAGAGCGTGGTAAAACCCGTTGCCCGCAAAAACGTGGAGACCATTCTCGAGGCCCTGAGTCTTTTTGATTTTTCCATAGAGATATTCGAGACAGGCATTGCCCAGAACATATCGGCGCTGAAATCCATGGCGAGGAAGAGTTTTCTCATCCGGCGCGTGAATGTTGAAAAAAAGGGCGCTGATATTACGGAAATTCCGCTTTCGAAGGTGTTTAAATAGACGTACGGCCCCCGGCGAAGGAATCCCGGGGGGGTGCAGTCAATGGCAGGCGCCACCCTCGGTGGGGGTTCAAAAATTATAGTAATACATGGTTTTTCTGAGTAGAGTAAATAACAGTAAAAAAACGATTTGAAGACAGGAATTGTCTTGAAATTTACGGCTCATTTCAACAAATGTTCACTGTATCAAAAAGAAACGCCAACGTAGCTCAGTCGGTAGAGCAGCTCACTCGTAATGAGCAGGTCGTCCGTTCAATTCGGATCGTTGGCTCATGTAACCCCTGAATTTATCAGGGGTTATTTGTTTTTAAGGGACTGTGTGTGTTCGGTGCCGGTGAAGGTTTTGCACGATTTTTGCACGGTCTTGATTAGTCGTTATTTTATAAAGGAATAAAAGGCTTCTTTGTAATAATGGCCAAATCAGGGGGCAGTGCCCGGAGCTGTTCTTTTAAAGAAGCACCAGGCAGCCGGTCAAAGAGGTAGCGCAGATATCCCTTATGCTATCTCATATTGCAGAGAATGGTAATTTATAGCAGACGACCGTTTTGATAGATTAAGAATTTCCACGCCTATAACCTGATTATTATTATTAAAATCCAGAATCACTCCTGGCATAACTTCTTCCGATTCGATTATGACAGAATCATCTATCCGCAAATAAAGTGCGTCGGCTTTTTCGTCAATTTTTATCTTCATAGTTTCCCTCTCATAGTCCTGTCATAATATGCTGTTATAACCTTTAGTGGAGAATAATTTCTATTGATTATGACTCTCAGAATCCTGTTGTCGTATTCTTCTATTTTTAATAATAAATGCTCTAAATCATTATCAGCCATATCCGGTATGATCAAACCCGGATTATCAATAACCCTTTCAATCAATTTTAAAGAAATTTGTCGCTCCTCTATAACATCAGCAGCATGTTTTGTAAGCTCGAATTTCGAATGATTCATTTTATTTAACTGTCATTACTTGATAAATAAAGTTAACAATATTATGGAAATAGTCAATAAATATTTTTAAAGCATGAAAAATAGCTTCAGCGTTGACAACAGCATCGGTGCCGGTGGAGGGTTTGCACGATTTTTGCACGGTCAAGATTAGTCATTATTTTATAAAGGAATAAAAGGCTTCTTTGTAATAAGGGCCAACAGAGAGAGCGGGGATTTATGAATTCCTATCACCCAATATTTGTGAAATCAATGCCGGGTCTCGTCGCATAGGTAAAATAGCTATCACATAGACGCTTTGATTATTCATATCGTAATAAATAGCATAGGGGAAGCGTTTTGAATACATTTGAAACAAGTCATATACTTTTTTATGAATGCCTGCATATAGGACCAGAGACTCAATATCAGAAATGATACTGTGAACAGTTTTCCATCTTCTAAATCAGCAGCCGTTTCGTCTAAAATATAGACATCTTTAATATTGATTTATTATACTTCGTTTTAAGGTCAGAAAGTGAAATGAATTGAGCATTTCCACTCTTAATTCGTTTCTTGCGGTTTTCGATTATTTCTTCATGCCATGCGGGTGTTTCAATGTCTTTGTTTTCATAGATCAGTGAGTCCCAGATAGCTTCCATTGTCTGAATTCTTTCGGAAGCAGTCATATTTTTTATATCCTGTATATTCATTTTTATCTCCGAAGTATAAATCAATATTCATTGTGCAATGATGTTTATAATTAAATGCAAGTTGTTTAAAGTGTAAAGTAAAAAAGATGTTTTTTTAAATCAGGGGTTATTTGTTTTTAGGGGGAGGTGATTCTTTGAAACCTCTGCGTTGTCCAAATATGGCCCAAAGATTCATTAAAATGTAGGAAATCATTGTGGCTGTCCACCAGTGATTGTCATATACTCAATGTGGTGAGAGACTTTAAATGCATTGGCAAAAGCGGGGTTTATATCTAACAGGAAGTGGAGAAGTAAAGCTATTCTCTGTTTGTCAGACATATATAAAGAGCCAGGATGCCTGTTGCTATTGAAATTACATCAACGATAATTTGAAAGATGCCGGTATAGTCAAATAATAGATAAGTCAGGGTTAGCGCAATAACGAAGAATCCCAGAATGCGGATAATCTTATCTATCATTATGGAGCAGTTCTCGCGTCTTCTTTTCTATTCGCTGATCAATCTGTTTTTCAAGGCGCATGACCGTTCCGCGATATACCAGATAGATACCACTTAAAAGACCGATGATAGCAAGGATATCATGTATAGTCATAATGTACTCCTGTGCATTAAAAGATAGTAACTACCTGCATATTTGTCAATGATATAATGGGGAGAACCTAAAAATCACAACCCCAAGTTCAAGATTATATTGTAAGGAATCTTTCACTTGACATTCTTTCTTGCTGTTGTACAATTGTCTGATAAATAATACTGAACGTATAATATGAATATAACGATAGATACATCGGCCTTAATTGCGGTAATCGTGGGTGAGCCTGAGCGGGATAAAATTATTGAACTGACTGCAGGAAATACTCTGATTGGACCCGGCTCAATCCCCTGGGAGATCGGCAATGCTTTTTCAGCCATGTTCAAGCAAAACAGGCTCACGCTAAAAGAGGCTCAAAAAGGAGTATCAATATTCAACAGCATTCCACTCAGGTATGTTGAAATTGATTTTTTCAATGTCCTTAAATTATCAAAAACGAAAAATATATATGCATACGATGCCTACATTCTTGATTGTGCAATAAAATATAAATCTCCCCTGCTTACCCTGGATCAGAAATTGAAATTGGCTGCCCGAAAAATAAAGATTGAGACGCTGGAGGTTTAAGATGCGCGTTTATACATATTCTGAAGCACGACAAAAACTCGCCTCAGTTTTGAAGCAGGCGGAGCATACAGGTAAAGTCTTGATTCGAAGAAAAGACGGAAGGACCTTTGCCCTGAGTCCGGAGAAAGATGTATCTTCTCCGCTGGATGTCCCGACTATAAAAGCGAACATTTCATCGCAGGAAATTGTTGATATTATAAGAGAAGGCAGGGAGAAGTAAACAAGGACTTCACCATCACGAATGAGGGCAATGTCACCACGGAACAGAGTTACACCTGCGATGACCCGCACCGCATGACGAGTTGTGTATAATAAGGACAACAGCCTCGTACCCTTCGGCGATTCGGCCGTAAAGGGCGCCAATACCTTTATGTATAACAGCCCTGGGAACATTACATTGTAAAATAATTTACACTGGAAACGACTTGCCTCCAATGACCGAATATAAACATCCCTGTCGGGTATAAAAAATTAGTGTGGACAGTGTAACCGGAATACCTGTTTGTTTCCGTATTACCGACTGCATGTAATTGGACAGAAAACTTCAGAGGGCGGCCTTCGGACCGCATTTTGCAACTGTTCCATAGAATCAATGTGATAAGGAGAATATCCATGCTCAAACGAATCGGCTTGTTTTTGCTCACCAATATGCTTGTAGTACTCACGGTGAGTCTTATATTGAATATCGTTCTGCCCATGCTGGGCATACGGGTACAGGGCGCCTGGGGGATTGCCGTTTTCAGCGGCGTTTTCGGTATGACCGGTGCCTTTATATCCCTGGCCATGAGCCGGTGGATGGCCAAGAGGGCCTATAATATTCAGCTTGTTGACGGCTCCACGCAGGATCATCGTGGACGTGAGATTTATGACATGGTGGTCCGCCTGTCGCGTCAGGCCGGTCTTCCTGCCGTTCCTGAGGTGGGGATATACAAGTCGGCAGAACCCAATGCCTTTGCCACGGGTCCCTCGAAAGAGAAATCTCTGGTGGCGTTTTCAACGGGACTGCTGTCTTCCATGGAAAAAATCGAGGTTGAAGCCGTGGCTGCCCATGAGGTGAGTCACATCGCAAACGGCGATATGGTGACCATGACGCTGCTGACAGGAGTGGCCAATGCCCTGGTTATGTTCCTGGCAAGAATCATTGCCCAGCTTCTTGACAGCTTTCTTCGCGGTGATGACGGCGAGGGCGGACTGGGATTTTTCGGCTATATCATGACGGTCATGGCCCTGGAGACCGTGCTCATGCTCCTGGCGTCCATTCCCCTGGCGGCTTTTTCGCGGTACCGTGAATTCCGGGCCGATGCAGGCGCGGCGCGCATCACATCACCGACGGCCATGGCTTCCGCACTACAGAGGCTTCAGAAAATGGCCGGTGTTCCCCAGGTAAAGGATTCCTTTGCCATGGCAAAGATCAGTTCTACGAAAAGGGTGTCACTGTTCTCAACGCACCCGTCCCTGGAAGACCGTATCGCCAGGCTCAGAAGTTTGTAGGATAATACAAAAATACGAAGGGCGGAATTCCGCCCTTCAGTTATTGAAAACCTGTTTTACTTCCCATCCTCATCATAAAGCCGTTCAAGCAGTTCTTCTTTCAACGATTCGAGTTCCTCATCGGGAATATCTTCGGGATTTTCGTACTGGGAAAAAATACGGAGAAGAGCCTCGACATGGTTTATTAAAAGGCTGTACCAGTACCAGTCACCCATAAGTCGGGCGGCAAAGAGTACCTGGCGGTCCGTGAGATTTTCCCAGGCCGGGCAGTAGAAGTTGCGGCAGGTTCCCGTGATAAATGATTCCATGTGATGCCCCGGGTCCTGCTCCCCGTAAATCAGGCATCCCATGATTCCCGGTTCGTCGGGCAGTATTCCCATATGGGAACACTGCATGGCATCCCTGAAAAGTTTTTCCCTTTCAGCCTCTTCGGGGTGTTTCAGGGGACGGCTGGGTTCTTTCTGGCCCCTGGCATAAAACATTTCCTCCAGCTGCTCCTGCGGCATGTTGTAGTTATGGCTGCCGCAGCACAGGGCGCAGGAAGCGCCATGACCGGGTCTGCAGGGATTTATTCTTTTGTTACTGTATTCTGACATCAGCTTTGTGCCTTTATCGAAGAAATGGACTCCTTTGTCGAGAATTATACTGCAGTGGTGGTAAAAAGTCGAAGATACCTTCTTGACAAAAAAGCGTTAATATCGGACTTGTGTTCTCCATATTGAGGAAAATGAAATGAATATTGAAAACTGCATCAAATGCCCACATCACATAAGCTATACTTCAGGATATGTCATCTGCAATTACTGGAAGCGTCAGCAGCAGCATGTAACACACAGTGCCAGCGGGGGAACGACCAGGGTTGTGGGATGTGCCATCCGGGAAAAAGAATTAAACGGCAGGTAACGATATGGACGGAACAAAGCGTTCGGACATAAGAACAGGAATCCGGGTTGCCATTGTTCTGAAGAAGGACCAGGCTTCAGGGAAGCTTACCGAGGGCATCGTTAAGGATATCCTGACAAACTCCCCGACCCATCCCCACGGCATCAAAGTCCGCCTCCAGGACGGGTCCGTGGGGAGAGTAAAAACCATTCTTTAAGAACCGGCCTTGCGATCGTCCAGGTCTTTCCTGATTTTGTCAAAGCTCTCTTTGGTGATTGGAAGGATAGTCACAAACACGGCCGAAATGATAAAACATATCCCGGGCGCCACACCTATAAGGGCGCGTATGGCCAGGAGGGCACTTTCGGGCTGAACGATTTTCTGCACTGCTGCCACGGTTTCATCGGGATTTGCCTTTATGTAGCCGAATATATCAAGAATCGCTCCTGTTCCGGCAATGGCCAGGGCCGAGGCTACTTTATATAGAAAGGTCGATATACCGAAGAAAGCTCCCTCGCGGCGCACGCCGTTCCGGTGTTCATCAATTTCCACAACGTCAGGAAGGATTGACCATGGAATAATCTGTGATGCCGAAATACCGATACCGGCAAGAGCGCATAATACGATGGTCGTATTGACATCTCCCCGGGGAATAAAGAGGCATACCAGCATTGAAACGGAAAAATACGCGGCTGCAATGGCATAGGCCTTCTTTTTGCCCAGCTTGTTGCCCAGGTAAATCCACAGCGGCGAAGCCATGACTGCAACCACGAGGGGGATGGCCATATATATTGTTGCGTCGCCTTCTACTTGTATGACATCGGAAATGAAAAAGAAGAAGGTGGCCATGATGATGTCAAATCCGATCATATTGAAAAGAAACATTCCCAGCACTACCCTGAACTCCTTCATTTTGAAAAAGGAAGCGATGGTTTCGAAAAAACCTTCGTAGGCCTGATCGGTAAGTTTTGTCCTCTCCTTTGTTCCCGCGCCTGTAATGAACAGAAGGCCCACTATAAGAAGCCCGAATATCATTCCCATGAAAAAGAAACTGCTGCTTTTTGCGTAATCGGTGAAGATTACATCGACAAGCAGGGTTACTCCGGCTGCACCGATGAGAGTGCCAACGAAGGAAGAGCCCATGCGGAATCCCGAGAGGCTCGTGCGTTCGTCGTAGTTCTGGGTCATGCCGGCCATGAGGGAACTGTAGGGAACGGCTACAACAGTGAATGCCGTATTGAATATGATGAAGGCCAGCAGGTAATAGAAGAATCGCCAGGTCTCCGAGGCCTGGGGTACGAACCAGAGAAAGGCAAAGCACAGGCCCATGGGAATGGCGCCGAAAAGAATATAGGGTCTGCGGCGTCCCCAGCGGGAGGTGGTTCGATCGGAAATCCTGCCCATGAAGTAGTCGGTAATAGCGTCCCAGGCCCGGGCGAGCATGAACACGGCACCGGCCTTGCCCGGCGAAATGCCGCCCACATTGACCATGAACCATAGCATATAGAAACCGATGGAGCCATAGGCAATGTTGATTGCCAGGTCTCCCATGCCATAGGCCAGTTTTTCACGAACGGGAATAACGTAATCTTTTTTCACCTGTACTCTCCTTGGGAATGCGATATTGAGTGACATGTCAGTCAATAATGAATTTCCTTATATGTCAATACATTTATTGGCGCCGCAGGTCATTGTCTTTCCTCAAAACATAATAGATCGATCGGAACCGGGATGGGGCACGGCGGTACATGTCGAGCTCCTGGATTTCTCCGGCTAATACGCGGTCAAAATCCCTGCAGGGCCTTGTCAAGGGAGGTGATCTCCAGGGTGGGGACGCCTGTGCCGCAGCCGATATCGAGTATTTCGGCATTATCGACAGGCGGAATGCTCAGAAAGGCCTTTCGTGTGTATTTCAGAAGGCCCCGGCGGCAACGGTCTTTTATTTGCAGCGGATTCATAATTTATTACATCATAAAAATTTTTTCAGACACCTGATGCGCCGTTTTTCGAATGTGCCGCCGTCGATGAAGAGGTCTTCCAGTCCAGGCGGAATGAAATCGAACAGTTCTTCGGTGATGATGCAGCTGCCGGGATCGGCCTGGTGGCCCAGGTGAAAAATAGCGTTGATGGAGTCAGAGATGATGTTTCCCGTGTCTCCTTTTTTCCGGTACATTGTATTGCCCAGATGAAGAACGGTTCTGAAGTTAATGAGCGTATTGAATTCAAAATCTTCAAAGCTGAATATTTTTCTGTCCAGGGTCATCTCTATACAGAGCTTTATGCACTCACACCGCTTCCCATCGAAGGGGAAGAGAACCAGGCCGCCTGATTCGGACCACAGCCATAATTTTCCGTTTACGTGTGAAACTTTTTCAGCGACGATGCCCATAAAAGCATCCAGAACCTTCTGCAGGTGACCGTCGCCGAGTTTTTTCCCTATGATATCCTGATCTTCCAGCATGATGAACATGAAGCAGAAAGTGTATTCCCTGTTCTCCATGATATTCTGCCAGTCTTTTCCCGAGAGAATGAATTTTTTTTTACCGTTAGCTGCGGTTGTGTCGTATTTTTTGGCTTCCCCTCTGAATTCTGCGGCTTTTTTCAGACGATCGGGCGAAAGCCCCTTTTTCAACATATCCTTTCCAATATAATCGCTGGCCCCTCGGAAAAACAGGCCGGCAATATCTTCGACGTTGCCATGGGGATCAATAATACCGAAACGGGCATGAGCTTTGTTGGACAGGGTGTTTGTAAGAGCTATAGTTTGATCGTTGTCCATTTCTGAAATGTCAATATATATGAAAATATTTTCTTCCGACTCCATCACGGTCTGTATAATGCTGCCTGAATCGCACCATGAGACTTTCAGTCCCCCTGTTTTGGCGGCATTGTTAAACGCTTTTTTTACAGTGCCGCTCACCGTGGAGATAATCAGATCCATTCAGTCTCCGATCCTTATGCTGTAATTGAAATAATTTTTATTGCTATCGATTCTGATGGGCTGGAACTGGTCAAGGAGAAGGGAATCCAGATAGATGCTCACTGTTTCACTAAGGGTGACGCTGTTGGGGCCGGAATATCTGCTTTCTATATCATGCACGGTTTTTATAATCTCGTTTTCACGCATGGTGTTCATGCTGTCGGAATATTCATAATGGCCGTTATGCACCGCCATGCGTATCTGCAGCGGTTCACCCAGTTTATTGCCTGTCCGGTTATACATGAAAAGACGATGAAGAATGTCCATGGAGGATAGGGTGGCCATAAGATTCCTTTCTGAAAAATGGAAAGCCGCCAGTCCTCCGTCGCCCTCCATATTCCAGATACGGCCGTTTCTCTTTGTGACGGATTCCCGGACAATTGCATGGAAATCGTTGAAGGTCTTTTTGATTTTAGATTCAGGATAGCTCCGTACCAGCCGGGTGTTGTCGATGATATCGAATCTGAGGAATGAGAAAACATATTCCTGCCCTTCGCGGAGAAAACCCCAGTTTTTTGTAATACGCATCCTCGAGTTTTCGATGAAAATTCGATTGTTCTGGTCAAAGATGTACCCGTATTTTTGCAGTTCCCTCACGATGCTGGAAAGGTTTGATATGGGATATTTTCTTCCCATAATGCCGATATACTGCATTTCCACCAGAAGCGTTATGAAGTGCGGGATGAGCCTGGCCTCTACAATATCTGAAATGACGCGTGACGCTGCATCCTTTTTCGAGACCGTTTCCCCATAGGGAATCCCGGTACGCTTGTGAATATCGTATCCGCGAATGAGGCGGCTCGCTGCTTCAGCCATTATATCGGTACTGAGAGAATTGACCAGGGAATCTTCCAGCATATTCCTGGTGCCTGAATTAATTTTGTCCATGCAAACACTCTTAAGGAGTTATAACATCTGTTTGTCGGAAAATAATGTAATTGATTGACATTCGAGTCAAGGATTAATTGTATGCGGGAATTGAAAATGTCCGTCCAGCTGTTCGGGGAATGTAGATTCCAGAAGACTTTTATTGTGCGTTATGTGGCAGGAACCTCGGGTGAATACAGTGGCAGGTTGTGACCTGTCACTGCACCGGCCAATAATATTTATGAAGGGTATTTGCTGAAATAGGCCTTCGTTTCCGCCAGGACAACGCCTGAAAGGGCGATGAGGGCGATGAGGTTCGGGACAGCCATAAGGCCGTTCATGATATCGGCGAAGTTCCATACCAGATCCAGCTTCACTACGGCTCCCACGAATACCGCCGCAACAAAAACCAGACGGTAGGGCGTAACAGATTTTTCACCCAGCAGGTATTCTATGGATTTTTCGCCGTAGTAGCACCATCCAAGAATCGTTGAATAGGCGAAAAATACCAGGCCGACGGTGACCACGATACCACCCCATGAACCGGGAAGCCCAGCTGAAAAGGCCTGTTCCGTGAGGGCTGCTGCCGTGGCTCCCGAGGACCAGATGCCGGTAACGAGGAGAACCAGGCCGGTGAGAGTACATACGACGATTGTATCGATGAATGTCTGGGTCATGGAAACCAGTGCCTGGCGAACCGGCTCATCGGTTCTGGCAGCTGCTGCCGCAATAGGAGAGCTGCCCAGACCGGATTCATTGGACAGGATCCCGCGTGAGACGCCCATGCGGATGCTGAGCATGACCGCAGATCCGGCAAATCCACCCGCGGCGGCCGTGGGACTGAAGGCATGTCGGAAAATCAGAGCAAAGGCTTCGGGAATATGACGGAAATACATGACAAGTATTACCAGGGCGGCTGTAACATAAAACAGGATCATGACAGGAACAATGGCTGACGTAGCTCTGGCAATGTTTTTAATGCCTCCCATGACGACCAGACCGGTAATAACGGCCAGGACAATGGCCGTTATCATGTGCGGTACACCGAAAGTGGAATTAACGGCATCGGCAACGGAATTGGATTGTATCATGTTTCCCGTGCCGAAGGCCGAGATCGATGCAAACAAAGCGAAGGCCACGGCCAGGGGTTTCATCTTCATGCCCTTTTCAATGTAGTACATGGGACCACCGCTCATGGTTCCCAGCTTGTCAACTTCACGGTATTTAACGGCGAGAACCGCCTCGCTGTATTTGGCGGCCATGCCGAAAAAACCCGTGACCCACATCCAGAATAGGGCTCCGGGGCCGCCCGTGGCAATGGCCGTGGCTACTCCGGCGATATTTCCCGTGCCCACCGTGGCAGCCAGGGCTGTCATGAGCGCCTGGAAGTGCGAGATGTCTCCGGCATGGGTTCCGCCTTCTTTTCTTTTAATAAGGGCAAGATACAGGGAAGGTATGAGCTGCCGGAACTGAAGTCCCCGGAGCAGGAAGGTCAGATAAACGCCGGTACCGACGAGAAGAATGATCAGGGGAAGCCCCCATATGTAGCTGTTTATTGTCTGCAGTAATCCGAGCATAGGGAAATCCTGTTGTTATAGTATTTTATGGGCACCTCTAAAAATTAGGTTTTTCATTAACCAAAAAATGGAAAAACCTAATTTTTCCTATGCTTGTGCCCACAAGGGAACTTCCAAAATCTAATTTATAGAGGTTCCCTTATTACGGTGCTTCAATTATTATGAGCAGGCATGATTTTTATGTCAATGTCTTTTCCGTTGGGTAATCATGGAGAGGACAATATTTCAATATCGGTCCGTTGCTACTCCACCATGTCCGGTTCAGGTGGTGCCTCAATATCATCGTGATAATCACGCTCATCGCTTATGAGGGGGTAATATATCCTCAGGCAGATCCAGGCGTCGGTAGCTGCATAAATCTTCTGTTTTTCCATGAGGTCAGGGCGGGCCCAGTTTGATGTCTGCACCGCCTTTGATATTCTGCCTTCCAGGTAACGGGCCGCCAGGGCCTTGAGGCCCGTCTGGATTATGCCCTTCCTGGATGCCATGTCGCTCAGATCAATGAACCCTGCGGCCTCAAAGGGGCGTATTTCCTGGAGCTTGAGGATATCATCACGAACAGCCAGGCCTATTTTTTTTACACGCTCATCTTCGAGTAATTTTACCAGCGATGGACGAAACCCTGTCAGCCCGAGCTGAATGATATATACTATCTCGTCCGTGGCCAGTTGAATGAGGGAAACGGGATTGTTTTGTCCCCGCTGAAATGTAGGACGTGTCTCCGTATCAAAACCCAGCAATTCTTCCGAGCTGAGAAGGGAAAGGCAGTTATCCAGGTCCCGTCCCCTGTTTATGACGGAAATGGGACCGGCGTACCGTATGATGGGAAGGTTGTTGATAAATTCCTTGGTGATCCGGTTCGGTAAATCGTTAGCGCTATAATTGTCTCCCTGTTCCATGATTCCTGCTCTGTTCATATTTAAAAGGACGGTTATTTTCTTTTTCTCATGAGGTTTACTTTTTATAATAAATAAGCATTATTTTGTCAAATATTTATATACATATCCGCGACCGGAAATTGCCGTTTTTCTATTCCCCAAAAACCTGCCGGATGAGAGAGAGGAGTCGTTCCTTGTCGATGGGCTTCAGGATAAAACCGGCGGGCCTGATCTTCTGTACGCGCGTCAGTGTGGCGTCTTCACTGCTTCCCGATGAAAAAATTACGGGGACACCATACTGCTCTTTGATGATCCGTGCCGTTTCTATACCATCCATGGGGCCGCCGAGCATGATATCCATAATAATCAGGTCTGGTCTGCACTGGCGGACAAAATTAATGGCGCTTTCTCCCGTCACCATTACGGGCGGTATTTTATAATCGCGTTTTTCCAGCATTTTTTTCAGGAAATTGCCGGTGATGAGGTCATCCTCTACGATGAGAATGAGTTTTTCCGAATCCCTCCTGGGTTCCAGGCAGCTGATTTTTTCATCCCTGGACGGCTCGTACAGATCGCTGAATTCTATAATAAAGCTTGTACCATTTTTATGCTGGATAGTAAGAGTACCCCCTATCTGCCGTGTCAGTTCTGACACAAGGTGCATCCCCAGGGACTTACCTGTTGAGGTGTCCTGTGAAGCGCTAAACCCAATGCCATTGTCGCTGACGGAGAATATATAGCGGTGACCGTCGTTTTTAATAAAGGAAATATGAACTTTGCCGCTTTGTTTTTCAGGGAAGGCGTGTTTCAGCGCATTGCTTAAAAGCTCATTGAGAATGAGCGCGCAGGGGATGGCTACATTGATTGGCAGGGGAGTGTTTATAATGTCCATGTCAATGCCGATTCTTGAACCGGTATTGAAGGACTGCAGCACTTCAGTGACCAGCCTGTCCGTGTAGGATCGGAAATCAATCTGCGACAGGTTGCTGGATTGATAGAGCTGCTCATGGATGAGACTCATGGAGCGGATGCGGTTCTGGCTGTCGGCAAAGAGTTCCAGGTCACGCTCGTCATTTATGAATCCCGATTGCAGGGCCAGGAGGCTCGAGATGATCTGCATGTTGTTCTTGACCCGGTGATGTATTTCTTTGAGGAGTATATCCTTCTCTCGCAGAGATGAACGCAGTGCTTCATCGGTTTTTATCTTGTCGAAGATGCTGGCCAGTTTGTCAATGACCATGGAGACCGATTCCTTTTCTTCGCGGGAAAATGGTTTTTCACGGTTAAACCCGATGTGTCCGATAGCTTCACCGCGTACGATCAGGGGAGCCAGGTACACATACTTGTTGCCGGCAACCTGGGCAATTTCGCCTGCCAGGGCCCGGAGAAGTTTTTTATCTGGCGGGACAAAATCTCTGATGGCCCGCGCCACTTCTTCCTTGCCGTTGAATTCCATGGGGATACGGTTCGTATAGAGTCCCAGATAAACACTCCCCGCGAAAAGGGGTATCCGTATTTTCTGCAGGGACAGGCCTGAGAGTTTTTCAGCAGCGCTCAGGATGACACTCTGGATATTGCTGTATTGATATATAAGGTATTCGCTGAAATCGGTGGAAACGGCCTTGAAGTAAAAATCGGCAAAGCGAAGATCGTGAATATCCCTCAGCCGGTCACAGGTTTTCTTTATTATTTCATCGGTCCCGGCATTTTTATTGATGTCCGAATTCAACTCGTTTATGAGAACCATGTGGCTGATTCCCATATTTATTATGGCATGGGCCTTTTTTCTGGCCGTGATATCTTCGGAAAAGCCGTTTATAAAAAATGAACCGTCATCATTATATCCGCTTGCGTGCGCGTTCATGGAAATCCAGGTGGTTGTCCCGTCCTTTTTGAAAGCCTCGTATTCGAAGTTGACCACGGCTTTATCGTGCTCCAGGAGTCTGAGGAATTCTTTTCTCTTTTCGGGATCGACATAGAGTTTTTTGTCAAGGTTATTGTAGGCCTCAATTGCCTCCACCGGGGAGTCATATCCCAATATAGCCGCCATTTTGTTGTTAACCGCCAGCACTTTTCCTGTGGACGAGGTCTGGAAAATGCCCATGGGGGCGTTTTCAAAAATGTTCCGGTATTTCCTTTCACTGTCACGATAGGCGTCGAAGATGTTATCGAAATCCGTGATGTCGTGCTGATAGGAGATGGAATGGATAATAGAACCCTGATTGTCCCGTATCGATGCGGCGTGCAGTATAACCTTTCTCCGCTGCCCGTCGCGTGTTATAATGTCTATCCGCTCATCATGCAGATTGCCCGAGGCTTTCCATTTTTTAAAAAGAATATCCATGTTCGCCTTCGAATCGGGATGATAAATTATGCTCAGGGGTTTTCCTACCATTTCCTCCCTGGTGTATCCCAGTATCCCGAGGGCGGAATTATTTATATCCAGAATCGTCCCGTCCGGTGAGATGAGATAGCAGTATTCAGGATTGTTATTGAAGAGCTGTCGGAACTTTTCTTCTGCCATGAGTGATGTACCGGCGGAATTATTCTCCAGGACCGATGAAAGGATGGCACTGATCTGACCGGTGTTGAAGGGCGGTACGATATACCCCTGTGACGGCAGCATTGTTTCACGGGCATGTTGATAAAACTGATCAGCGCAGTAAATAAGCAGGGGCTGGTACTGATCCCGAAGTGACTCTATGATTTTCATGCCTGCCCGATTTCCATCGCCTGCGATGCCCAGAATGATGATATTGGGCCGTTCCTTCACGCACAGAGCGAGGGTATCTTCATTGGATACAAAAGATCCAATGACGGAATATGACAGATCGTCCAGAAGATCGGCCAGGACAGAGGCCTTTGTTTTCTTTACATCGATTATTATTATTTTTATATTTTTCATGCCATTTGTCACGGTTCAAATATGCCTATACTGTACTGTAGCTCACGGGAGGGCATTTTTCAAGGAGTATTTTCAGATGTAACTCAGATTTATTTTTGCAGGGATCAGGAGTCCTTCTGCCATTTGAACATGAGAGAGCCCAGGGTTATAAAGATAATGGACATGACTGCCAGAGTTATGAAGTGTTCCCTTACCTCCATGAGACCGGCGCCATCGTTCATTATCATGCGCGAACTGTCAATCATGTGGGTCAGGGGAAGTACTTTTGAAAAACCCGAGACCCAGGGGTGGGCTCCTTCCAGGGAAAACCAAACCTCGGACAGAAACATCATGGGCCAGGTAATAATATTCAATATCCCCCCGGCGAATTCCTCGCTGCTGCTTCGGGCAGCGACGAGGAGGCCCAGGGACACCATGCTGAAGCCTCCCAGGGCAAAGGAGAGGAAAAGGTTCAGGTAGGAACCGCGGCACTGGAACCCGTAGATGAGGGCGCATCCCGCGTACACGATGAATGTGGTGAGGAGAATAACGGCCATGCGAGAAACGATCTGGGCCGTGAGGAATTCGAAGGTGCGTACCGGTGTGACGCTGAATCTTTTCAGTACACCGTTTTTTCTGTAGCGCACCACAACGTATCCCACGCCGAAGAGGGAGCTGAACATAATGTTCATACCCAGGATGCCCGGGAAGAGCCATTCCACGTAGGGTATTTCTCTTCCGGTTATATCCTGCCTGGTGTAATGGCCGGGGCCAATCTCAGCGCTTGATTGAAAAAGCTTTTCAACAATATATCCCTTGGGGGAGGTTTTGCTGACCCAGTATTCTCCTCTTTCCGGACTGACAAGGAAGTCGATGCGGTGGTGCTCAAGCCTGTTCATACCCCGTTCGAGAGAATTGAAATCGATGAATTCAATGAAACGGGTTTTTCTGAAGTGCTCATATCGACCGGCAAATTCGGGTTCAACGGGAAGGGAGTTCGCTGAGGTTTCTTTAAGAACACCAACTTTGTACAGCACCTGCTTGTCCTGGTTGAAGATCAGGCTGAAGCCGAAAATGATCATGAAGGGAAAGAGGAGGTTCCATCCCAGGGCGGAGCGGTCGCGGTAGAATTCTTTAGTACGGCTTGATATGAGTGCGCAGAGACGTCGTATCATGGCGGTGTTCCTATGTCCGTAGTTCCTTTCCCGTGAGCTTGAGAAAAAGATCCTCAAGGTTTTGGGAACGGACGGTGATATCGGATAAATCCACATTGCTTTTCATGAGGGCCTGCAGGCATGTGTTGAGATTGTCAGTCTGGATTTCATACCCGTCGTGTATTTTAAAATACCGGCACGGAAGGCTGCAGAGGTTCTCCTCATTTATGTCATTCCGGATGACAATGATAGTCCTGTTAGCGTGTTCTTTCAACAGTTCCGACGGGGAGCCCATGGCGATTATTTTTCCCGTGTCCATTATGGCTATGCGGTCGCATAGAAGTTCCGCTTCCTCCATGTAATGAGTGGTGAGGATGATGGTCTTGTTCCGGCTTTTAATGTCTTTCACGATATTCCAGAGGTGATGGCGTGCCTGGGGATCAAGTCCTGTCGTTGGCTCGTCCAGAAAAAGCAATTCGGGATCATTGGCCAGGGCCATGGCCAGGAGGAGGCGCTGTTTCTGGCCCCCCGAGATTTTTCGGTTGTCCCTGTCCAGGATTTCTTCCAGGCGGCAGATGGCAATGAGTTCATCCATATCGGCCTTTCGCGAATAGAGTTTCCGGAACATGACGAGCGTTTCCCTCACGGTAAGATACTGGGGAAGCTCCGTGTTCTGGAATTGAATTCCCGCTTCCTCCTTGAAGCCGGCCAGCCGGGGTTTTTCCTTGTATAAAATCTCCCCGCCGGTCTGTTTCAGGATTCCCTCGATCACTTCGATAGTCGTGGTTTTCCCGGCGCCGTTGGGTCCCAGGAGCCCGAAACAGATACCGGGCTCAATGGCGAAGCTTATATCGTCGACGGCGCGGACTTCACTGTAATCCTTCACCAGGTTTTTTATTTCCAGTATGTATTTCATGGGGGTTGCTATACTTGTTCCGGCAGAGAATTTTCTCTCAAATCGGTCATGCAAAACAGTTATCATGGATCGTTTATAATAATCCAGTACTTTTTTATGCACCATATCTTAAATAGTAGGAGGTAAAATATTGATATCGAAAAAATTTACTGTTGAACAGGGGTGTATTATGGTGTATACTTATGGAAATAAGGACGGCTGCTCAGGCAGGGGATGAAGACCTATTATGTCCCGTGGACAATGAACCCTCAAAAAGGGACTTGTGATAAAGCAGTGTACTGAGTATGAAGAATATAGTAATAATTGAACATGAAGTACAATTTTCCCGGGAAATTATTCCCCTTCTTCCCGGAGACAGTTATGTTGTGACCGGAATCGTCAGGAATCCCCGAGATTGGCACTCCTGCATCGAGGAGGCGAATCCCCATGTCATCATCGCCGATGGGTCTCTTCCTTATGACAGCCTTTGGCTGCAGGCTATCTCATCTTTTGTTGATGGAAAAAATCCGCCAATTATCTTTATCAATGACACAGTGACCGATCAACCGCACGCCGGCAGACCTGATCTTGGAATGTCGGGAATACTGCTGCGGCCTCTCAGTGCCGAAAGACTTAACACGGAAATAAATATCTCTCTTTCAAGAAAGGCCTTCTGTGATAGAATGATAGATGAGCGGAGCGAAAATGAAAACCGGATGGAAGAGTCCCTGAAGGAGAAGGAACTGCTGCTCAGGGAAATTCACCACCGCGTGAAGAACAATATGCAGATAATATCAAGCCTCCTGGATCTGCAGTATCACCGTATCATCAACATAACGGACAGGCAGCTTTTTCTCGACAGCCAGAACCGCGTCCGCGCCATGGCACTGGTACATGAAAAGCTGTATCAGTCCGACAGTATGACCAACATAGATTTTGAAAATTATATACAGGGACTGATCAGGGAATATAATGATACACTGAGCAGTATGACAAAAAATGTGGTCATTGATATACGCGTGAAGGATGTTTATATGGATATCAATGACGCCATTCCCTGTGCTCTCATTGTCAATGAGCTGCTGACCAATTCCCTGAAACATGCCTTCCCCGGAGGGAGAAGGGGTACGATCTCCGTAGATTTTTATGTAGATGAAGAGGGTTTGTATTCGCTGACCGTTGCCGATGACGGCGTGGGGATACCCCGGGAATTTGATATTAAAAATAATGACAGTCTCGGCATGCAGCTCATTCATGCACTTACTCACCAGTTGAAAGGATCTATCAGCTGTGATTCGGGTTCCGGTACAAAATTCATGCTGTCCTTCGGGAAGGGAGGGAAAGCGGGGCCTTCCGCAGCCAATTTGTCCGGCAGGGACGCCGGCGAAGTGCGGAATATAAAAATCCTCATTGTTGAAGATGAAAGAATCACGGGCATGAATATGAAAGCCATGTTGATCAGGGCGGGATACGGCGTTTCCCGTGTCATTTCCCGGGGTGCCGATGTGCTGCCCGCCGTGATATTGGAGAAGCCCGATCTGGTCCTTATGGATATATTTCTCGAAGATGATATGGACGGCATTGCCGTGGCAGGGGAAATGAAAAAACAGTTCGATATACCCGTGATATTTATAACGGCAAATGCCGACCAGGAAGTAAAGCAGCGCGCCCTTGCGACTAATCCGGTGGCTTATCTTCATAAGCCCATTGATAAAGTCGAGCTTGTTGGCGCGGTGTACAATGTAATGAGAAAAGACGCTGACTGACGAAATGCACTATTGTGCTGTCGCTATTTTTGCAGGTAAAAACAGGTATCCCTGTCTCATTCTGATCCATATAGATGTAACATTTTCCGCTGTACGATGTCTTTTAATATTGTATCCACTGGTGGCATTCTCATGCCGCCTGCAGGATATATGTTAATTACACCTCTATTTTTAAATTAACAGTTTCAAGATTGCCGGGTGTTTCATTCCCCTGCCAGGGATAATGCACCCGGCAATCAATTAATAATCATATGTCTGGAAAAAACGGCCCATGAGCGGGAGCCGCAGAGGAGAATTATGTACTTTAAAAAGCTGCGTGATTTTTCGAGAAAACATGATATATTCAGCATAATCCTGACAATTTTATTCATGGTTTTCATCAGGACAACTGTTCTGGGCAATTATGCCGTTGATACGGGCTCCATGAATCCCACGATTCGGGAAGGGGATAAATTTTTTTCCAATAATGCGGCCTACGGTCTGAAGATACCCTTTACAAAGCATGATATAGTACTATGGGATTCTCCTTCACGGGGTGACATCATTGCTTTCCGATATCCCGGTGATGAATCGGTCAATTATACGAAGCGGGTTATCGGTGTGCCCGGCGATGAGATCGCGATCAGCGGCAGGGTAGTATATATCAATGGGAAAAAGATTCCCCGATCGTTCATTTCACGCGATGAAAATACGGAAATTTTTCTGGAAAAGCTTAACGGCCGGGAGTACCTGGTGCAGAATTATCGCCATGTCAATGGAAAAGAGAACATGAAAAAATTCACGGTTCCCCAGGGGGCGCTTTTTGTCATGGGTGATAACAGGGATAACAGCTTTGACAGCAGGTACTGGGGGTTTGTCCCCGTAGAGAACGTTCTCGGGAAGCTGGTATTCCGCTGGACGTCTATTGATCCTGACACCTGGTCCATACGATGGGAAAGGATCGGCAGGTTATAAGGGAACAGCCGCATGAGCGACACGCTGTACCGGGAATTCGGCAGGCATCTTGATGAGCAGGCCGTTGGATTCCCTGCCGCCTCATCAGGGGCTCACATCAGGCTGCTGAAGGGCCTCTATACTCCTGAGCAGGCCAGGACAGCCATGGCCCTGGATTACCGGTTCAGGTCTATCGCTGATATTGAAAAGCGTTCGGCCGCTTCGGGATTTGCCGGGCAGGAACTTGCTGATCGCCTGAAAGAAATGGCGGCCCGGGGCCTCATCGGATTCCGCACCCAAAAGGGCGTTGCGCAGTATGCCATTATCCCCCTCATAGTTGGAATTTACGAGGCCCAGGTCAACTGGCTGTCCCCTGACTTTTTGCGGGATTTTCATGATTACACGTCAACGCTTTCCTTCGGCCTCTCTTTTCTCAACGGGGGCATGCAGCAGATGCGGACAATTCCCATAGAGGAGAGCCTCGACAGCAGACAGGCCGTGGCTCCCTGGGACGATGTCCGGAAAATAATCGAAGCTGCAACCGGTCCCTTTGTCATCAATGAGTGTATCTGCCGGAAGTCCAGGAGCCTGGAAGGAGAGAGCTGCAAAGTGACATCGCGGCTCGAAACATGCCTGGCCATTGATTCCATGGCGGAGCAGTGCGTTGAAATGGGCATTGGCAGGACAATCGATAAAAAAGAGGCCTTGAGCATTCTCGGGGAAAATCAGAAGGAGGGGCTGGTTCTCCAGCCCTCGAATACGCAGAAAGTGGAATTCATCTGTTCCTGCTGCGGATGCTGCTGCGGTATGCTCCGCATTCAAAAGCGCCTTCCCGTTCCCGTGAATTTCTGGGCCGCCAATTTTCATGCCGTGGTGAATGACGACGCCTGCGTCGGCTGCCGAATCTGTCTTGAAAAGTGCCAGGTCGATGCCATTGAGCTCAATAAAAAAACGGACAAAGTTGAAATTGACGCAGGGCGCTGTATCGGGTGCGGCAACTGTGTCCCGGCCTGCACGAGCGGTGCCCTTACACTGGGCAGGAATATAAATGAGGCCGTACCGCCCGAGACATCGGACCGGCTCTATGACGGACTGAAAAACCGGAAAAAAAGATTCTGGGGCAACCTGCGGTTCGCCGTAAAAAATCTTTTTTTTCAGTAACCCTGCATAAAAAAATTTCAATAGGCAAGCTTCTCCTTCGTGTTATAGATAAAACAACAAGGAGAATCGCATGAACACTGCAAAGAAAAAAATCATTGAATTCATCAAGTCCCTTCCCGACGATTTCAGTCACGAATCCATTATTCTGACACTGGTGATACAGGATATGGAAACCCGTGGTATTCCCTTTCCTGACCTGGACAGGATGGCCGCAAAGGTCAGAACCGATAAGGATTTCCTGGCCATGAGAAAATTCCGCCAGTAGGGGGCGGAATCAGAGACCTTTGAACTTCGGCTTTCTCTTTTCCAGGAATGATGTTACTGCCTCGGCATGATCTTCCGTGTGTATGGCCTGGTACTGGTAGGCAATGGCCGGGTTCAGGGTCTCTTCCAGGCTTAAATCGCCAAACTCCTGGATAGCCCGTTTCATTATTCCCACCGAAGCGGGGCCCCTGGAAAGTTTTGATGCCAGCTTTTCCGCCGTGGGCAGAAGTTCAGCGGCGGGCACCACCTGCTCAACGAGCCCGATGCGCAGGGCTTCACGGGCATCGATGAGGTTTCCCGTATAGCACATTAATTTGGCCATGCCGGTTCCCACAATTTTGGGAAGAAGGCACATGCCGATTTCCGGAACCAATCCCATTTTGACGAAAAATTCCCCGATTTGCATGGTTTCCGAGGCAATGCGTATATCGCAGATAAGAGTAAGTTCCATGCCCGCACCCAGCGCGTATCCGTTGATGGCCGCTATAGTGGGAATATCCATATTGTAGACGCCCATGTACAGTTCACTCAGTTCCAGAAAATATTTTTTAAAGTCAGCCATGCTCTTGCCGCGCAGGGGATTGATATCCTGTTCCACGTCTCCGCCGGCCGAGAAGTGGTCCCCTTTTCCCGTGAAAATAACGGCCCTGAGGTGTGAATCATTTTTGATATTACGGTATACTTTCTGGAGAGACTCAAAGAGCTCGGGGCCGAAGGCGTTGAGTTTTTCCGGATTATTGAAAGTGACGATGGCGTAATTTTCTTTCCTGGTGACCAGGCAGCTGCCGTAATCCGTTACCTGCTCTTCCATGAGGGCCTCCTTGTCGGAAAATGAGGAAACTATAATATGTATATTATATTGTCATACAATAATACAAATGTAATGCAATTGTACCGGTTGTGTCAATGTTTTTTCCTGCCATATAGGGGGACTTTCTTTATTAAGAAGATAGTAATAGTATTAAACCCCTCGCAGGGGTGGCGACTATCCATTTATGTATCGCTTAATTGTCTTCGCCGGGGTATTCCCGTCGCTATTTTTTAATAACCCGACTATCTGTGCTAAAATTTCCGGAAAAAGTATTTACAGCAGTGGACTCATACTTTACCCGTGATGTCAGGATATGATGATGGATACGGGTAAAACAAGAATCGCTGTTTTCAGCGACACGCACGGCAACCGGGCATCGATGGGGAAGATGATCCTGGCCTGCGGCCCCTTTGATTACCTGTTCCACCTGGGCGACGGTGTTGAGGATGCCCGTGCCGTTGCCGTGGACGCGGGTATTCCCCTGACGGGTATCAGCGGCAATGAAGATCAGGGATCGCAATTCCCCCGGAAGCAGAAAGTCCCGGTTCAGGGAAGGAATTTTCTGCTCATTCACGGCGATCAGTTTGATATTACACCGTATCATTCCGGTGAAGTGCTGGAAGGCCTGTATGAAAAGATGGCCCTCATGACCCAGATCGAGGGGTGTGATATCCTGCTCTTTGGCCATACCCACAAGCCGCTCCTGGCGGAACGGAACAATATCATTCTCTGCAATCCTGGAGACCAGTATATAGGTTCACCATCGGCCCCCACCTTTGCCGTAATAACCATTGATGAGGCGGGGATCTCCTTCAGGATAGTGCAGGAGAAAGGGAACGGGGATTTCCTGGAGATCCAATCCCTGGAGCGCAGGGGCTCATCCTTTTAAAAAAAAATGTCCTGGATGATATAGCTTTCTCGGTCCGGTTTGTCCTTCAGATGATGCAGGGCCTCTTTATATGTTTCGCATTCATGTTCTTTTGTGTACGATATATTCCTGCTTTCATCCATCACTACTCTCAAAATGAGATATTTCCTGTTCATATACACTCCGGTTGATATTTCTTTATATGTATTATAATATACAAAAGGAAATTAAAAATAGGCCATTCCGTATTAAAAAAAAAGCTTAACCGGGCGGTAAAAATTAATTTATTTGGAAATTTATCATAATAAAGTAAAAAAAATATTGTAATATTATATAAAAATTTGTACTATTCATGAACTATTTCATTATATCGGAATAATGTATGATATACCTGGTTGGCATTGACCACCTGATCCAGTATGAAAACCGTATCGTGCCCGAGAACCTGTTCAATACCTTCAGGGAATCCATGAAGAATATTATTCAGTACCATAGTATTGACCTCATTGCTGAAGAGTTTCACGAAGAATACCTGGAACAGGTTTATTTTTCCCGCGAGGCCACCCTGCGTGCCCTGGCCCGTGAACTGGGAAAGGACCATCTCTTTTGTGATCCCGGCGATGGGGACCGCCGGCGGCTGGGAATCCCTTATTACGCTGAACAGAAGGATGCTGTGAAGCGGCGCTACGGTGTCACCGGGACCTTTGTTTTCGATGAAGAGCTGCGCAGAAAAATACAGGAGGATACGGACAGAGAGGTCGTACGATACTGGGATATTCGCGAGAATTTCTGGTTTGAAAAACTGGCGCCTCACCTGGCACGCCGTATTCTTTTTGTCTGCGGTCATGAGCATGTGAAAAGATTTAAAACTTTGCTGGAAAATATGGGACAATCGTGCATGATTGTCGTGTTCTTCTGGGAAGGCGACTATTTCAGGTCACTGTGATATGTCCATGCATGTGCAGTACACCCTGAGTATAATATGGACTGGAATATATTGATTCTGTAGCGATAAAAGGAAGTCGGTGAGAGACCCATGGATGACGGAATTCACGACATAGACTTTGATGATGATGAAACAAGCGTGCAGGAGAAGAAAAAGGGGCCGCTGAGCCGGCCGCCCCGGTGGAGGGACATCCATCCCGCATTGCAGATTTTTCTCCTTTTTGTTGTGAGCACGCTCATGTACAGGGGCTATTCCTTTGGAAGCCTTTTTCCCGCCAGCGGTGAAGCGGTTTTCTCCGGGCATCAATACTGGAGAATTCTAACGTCCCTTTTCACCCATTCGGGCATGACGCATCTTCTGTCCAACTCGTGGCTCTTTATCATATTCGGATGGTTCCTCCGGACCTATTTTGGAACGATTGTTTTTCCTGTTCTGTCCCTGGTACTGGGTATGGCAGGAACCTGGATCACCCTTCTGTTCTATGATCCCACGGTGAACCTCGTGGGAGCCTCGGGGATGATTCATTCCATGATTGGGCTCTGGATCGTTCTGTATGTGCGGTTTGACAGCGATCATACGGTTCCCATGAGACTGTTCCGCGCCGTGGGTTTCTCTCTCGCTATGCTCATTCCCTCAACGGTGCAGGCCGAAGTGAGCTATACGGCCCATGGCGTTGGCTTCATTCTCGGCATTGCAGGAGGCTTGCTCTGCTCTCCCTTTGTCAAAACCGGGATGAGCCCTGAAGCTGACGAAGGTGATATCAATGACAGATCTGAAACGAATTAAAAAAGGATACAGGGTCGGGGCCGTACTCTTTGATTTTGACGGCACACTGACGAAACCGGGGCACCTGGATTTCCCTGCCATAAAAAGAGAGGTGGGATGTCCCGATTCCATGCCGGTGCTGGAATTCATCGAGGCCATGCCGGACGGTGATGAAAAGAAACATGCCATGGGCATACTGGAAACCCATGAGAGCGAGGCCGCGGCCCGGTCCGTTCCCAATGACGGAGCACGTGAAACCCTGATGCTGCTCAGGTCCCTGGGGATACGGACGGGCATTATAACGCGGAACAGCCGGAAGGCCGTGGATACGGCCCTGGGGAACTTTACCGGCGTTGACACCGCAACATTTGATCTCATAATATCCCGTGATACGTCCGTGAAACCGAAACCCCACGAAGAAGGAGTGGTCCATGCCGCGAAACTTCTGGGAATATCAGCGTCGGATATTCTCGTTGTGGGTGATTATATCTTTGATATCGAGGCCGGTAACCGTGCCGGCTCCACAACGGTTTTTCTCACCAATGGCGGCGAGCACAGGCCCGATGAAACGGACAGTCATTTCATCATATCGAACCTGGGAGAACTGGAAAACATCGTAAGAATGGGACTTCCTTTGCAGAGCGGAAAGCTGCCCAATGATCTGCTGCGGCTTTTCCTGGCAGAGTTCAAAATTTGCGACAGCTCCGTCATAATCAATCCCGGGATCGGCGAGGACTGCGCGGCCGTGGATATAGAGGGAGAGGATATCCTCATACTCAAATCGGACCCCATTACTTTTACGGCGGAATCGGCGGGCCGGTATGCAGTGCTGGTCAATGCCAATGATATCGCTACCTCGGGAGCCGTACCGCGATGGTTTCTCACGACTCTCCTTTTCCCTTCCGGGACCACACCCTCGCAGATATATGAAGTCATACGTGATCTTTTCGTCATAGCTGAAAGCCGTCATATCACGCTCTGCGGGGGACACACGGAGATCACCGATGCTGTCACGCGCCCTATTGTATCGGGAATGATGGCGGGCCTTGTTGCAAGGGAACGCCTCCTCGAAAAGAAGAATATGCGGAGCGGAGACAGTATCATCATGACCAAAACCGCGGCATTGGAAGGGACTTCCATCCTGGCCAGGGAATTTGCCCCGGAGCTGACTGAGAAAGGGATGAGCCGCGGGGAAATAGAGGAGGGCCTGGCATATGTCGGAAAGATCAGCATCCTGGAGGAAGCGGCCCTGGCTGCATCGTTCAAGGGAGTCAGGGCTCTGCATGATGTTACTGAGGGAGGAATATCCACGGCCCTGGCTGAATTGGCATCGGCAGGGCGTCATGGAATCAAGGTGGATATGGACGCCATTACCCGTTCCGACCTGACGGAGTGGATGTGCCGCCTGCTGGGAATTGATTCCCTGGGACTCATCGGCTCGGGCAGCCTGCTCATCTGCTGTGACGGAAAAATTGCAGCCCCTCTTATGGAAAGCCTGAAATCGGCGGGGATAGGGGCGGCATGTATAGGCACGGTGCTGGGCGAGGGCGAAGGTATTCTGGCTATGCAGGGCGGCACTGAAGCGCAGTGGCCCCTTTTTGAAGTCGATGAACTGGCACGGCTTTTTCGGGAAAAGGCGGAGGCCGATTTCTGATATATCAGGAAACGATTTGACGGATACGGAAATATCCTGCATATATTAAAGAGGACAGAATATACATATTTCAGCGGAGGAGCATCATGGATAATAATCTTGCATGTGTCGGTCTTACCATACTCGATATTCTGGGCAGGCCTATAGATGAAATACCACCGGGAGGGAAAACCACTATTATTCAGCAGATACGCCTTACGGCGGCCGGCACAGCGGCGGGACCTGCCGTTATTGCCGCCAGGCTTGGCGTGGAAACAGCCCTTGTGGGCGCCATCGGGAAGGACGATATGGGCGGGTTCCTCACCATGGCGCTGGAAAAAAACGGTGTCGATGTTTCATACCTTCAGCGCAGGGACGAGCTGCCCACGGCGGCAACCATGCTGGCCGTTAAAAGCGACGGGCAGCGGCCCAATTTCCATGCCATCGGATCGTCCATACTCCTGGAGATAGACGGCAGGACCAGGGATTTCATCACGAACAGCCGCTATATTCACTGGGGCGGCGTGGGAACCATGCTGAAACTCGATGGAGGCCCCGGTCCTGAAATCCTGAAAGAGGCCCGGCAGAAAGGGGCAACGGTTACCTGTGATTTTATCGCGCCCAATGACGGTACCTTGAATGGATTGAAACTGGCAATGCCCCATGTTGACTATTTTATGCCCAGCCTGGAAGAGGCCATGGAGGTTTCGGGAACCAAGACTCCCGAAGACACGGCAAAATATTTTCTCGATCTGGGAGCAGGGGCCTGCATCTTCAAATGGGGAGCAAAGGGCTCATTGCTGGCCACTCGGGACGGCCAGACGCTCATTCCGGCTTTTAAGGTTGAGGTCGTGGACACAACGGGATGCGGCGATTCCTACTGCGCGGGCTTCATTGCGGGCCTGAGCAGGGGATTCGACGTGGAAAAATCATGCCGTTTCGCCACGGCCGTTTCGGCCCTGGTAGCAACGGGCCTGGGAAGCGATGCCGGTGTTGTTAATTTCGAAGAAACCGTGAAGGCCATGGCGACCTTTCAGCCCCTGACATAAATTTTAGCCGGACATTTGACCTCACCCCCCGGCCCCCTCTCCTGAGAGGCGAGGGGGAGGAAGAAAAAAAGAGGACCCTGTGCGGGGCCCTCTTTTTTTTGCATGTATTGAAAATTACTTCTGCATATATTCGAGAGTGATCTTCAGCATGCGCCGTATGGGTTCAGCCGCGCCCCACAGGAGCTGGTCGCCCACGGTGAAGGCCGTCAGGTATTCGGGGCCCATGTTGAGTTTTCTGAGCCTGCCGATGGGAACCGTGAGGGTACCGGAGGTTTTCACCGGGGTGAGTTCCTTCACGGTCTCTTCCTTCGTGTTGGGGATGAGCTTGACCCAGTCGTTGGCCGAGGCGATGATCTGCTCTATTTCTTTCAGGGGAACGTCTTTTTTCAGTTTTATCGTCAGGGCCTGGCTGTGGCACCGCATGGCGCCGACGCGGACACAGATACCATCGATGGGCACGGGCCTGTCCTCGCGTCCCAGTATCTTGTTGGTTTCAACGAGGCCCTTCCATTCTTCCCGGCTCTGGCCGTTTTCCACGGCCCGGTCGATCCAGGGAATCAGGCTGGCAGCCAGGGGCACACCGAAATTATCTACGGGCATAGAACCGTTGTTCAGGGTCTCCGTGACATTACGGTCCAGGTCAAGTATGGCCGATGCGGGGGCATCGAGCAGGCTTCCCGCTCTTCCGCTTATGACGCGCATCTGGTCCACCAGTTCGCGCATGTTTTTAGCACCGGCGCCCGAAGCGGCCTGGTAGGTCATGGAGGTAATCCACTCGATCATGTCTTTCTGGAAAAGCCCGCCCAGGGCCATGAGCATGAGTGAAACGGTGCAGTTGCCGCCGATATAGTCCTTAACGCCCCCGGCAAGGGCCCTGTCTATAACGTCGCGGTTCACTGGATCGAGGATGATGATGCTGTCCTTTTCCATCCGCAGGGTCGATGCCGCGTCGATCCAGTATCCCTTCCATCCTTTTCCGCGCAGTTCTTTATAGGCCTTGCCCGTATAATCGCCGCCCTGGCAGGTTACAATGATATCCATGGCGGAAAGTTTATCATAATTATATGCGTCTATAAGAGGCGGTGTATCCAGACCTATTTCCGGCCCCTTCTGTCCCACCTGGGAGGTTGTGAAAAAGAGGGGTTCAAAGCCCTGGAAATCTTTTTCTTCCAGCATCCTGTCCATGAGGACAGAACCCACCATTCCTCTCCAGCCGACAAATCCAACTTTTAACATGGTACGATCCTCGAATATTTTAATATTGAGGGAGCCTTCAGACATTAACTCCAAAGACACCCAATAAATAAATCATCAAAACAGTAAAATTTTAATTAATGAATGGATATGTCCGATTTTCGTCAATACTTTATTGGGAAAACAGTGATAAATCAACATAAAAGGGCCAATTTTCAGTAAAAATTAAAATCGCGTGCCTTTTTAAAAATATTGACACATTCATACCATGAATGTACTTTGTCTTTCATTCAATTTCGGGGTGTGGCTCAGCCCGGTAGAGCGCGTGGTTTGGGACCATGAGGTCGGAGGTTCGAATCCTCTCACCCCGAATGTCGTACAATTTTGCGCCAGTAGCTCAGTTGGATAGAGCAACGGCCTTCTAAGCCGTGGGTCAGGGGTTCGAATCCCTTCTGGCGTACTTTTAAAAAAGCCTTTTCCTGTTCGGGAAGGGCTTTTTTTATTTTCATCAGCTATACCTATGCCGCCAACGGCAGCGAACGATTTACCATGGGATGCAACGCTTCGGGCAACCATGGATTACGACGCCTCGAACCGCATCCGCAAAGTCACGGACGGATCGAACCAGGTCGTGGGCGAGTACTATTATGATGACCAGGGATTCCGGGTCCGCAAAGTCTCGCGCCGCACCGTAGCAGGAGAAGACCGGCAGATAGAGGTGCTGTATCCGTCCATGTATTTCGGTATAGAAAAACAGTACACGACAGGCGGCACTGAGATCGAAGAAAGCCACTGCGCCGTGAACAATGTGTACCTCAATGGTGTGCGGGTAGCAGTCGTGGCCCCTTCGGGCCAGGCACTATATTACTTGACAGACCAGGTTGACTCGGTAAAGGTAGTGGTGAACGATTCGGGTCTGCCGATAAAACGGTTCGAATACTTACCTTACGGAGAAACGTGGTTCGAGGAGGGAGAGGGGAGTCACGCGCCGAAGTACAACTCGCAGGAACTGGATTTAGAGACCGGGTACTATTTCTATAATGCGAGGCACTACGATCCGGAGATATCGAGATTCGTAACCGCCGATAACGTAATTGATGGTGAGTACGATACGCAGGGGTGGAATCGGTATTCCTATACGAAGGGGAATCCGATACGGTATAAAGATCCGACGGGGCACAATAGTGTAATATTGCAAGCAAGAACGGGTGCCGATTTTGTTGGAGGAGCAACTGGAGATAAATTAAATGAGCCAGCTGGGCATACGGGGGTATTACAAGAGTATGAAGATGATGAGGGGAATTCAAAATGGATGTATTTTTCAAGAAATCAAAAATTAGCAGAAGATGGCTCTTTAAAAGCTGGTTCTTATAATGTTCACTGTGAATCCTTTGATAGCCCAGAAGATTTCTTTAGAAGACAATCTGAATTGGTTGATGAAAGAAATGAAATAGAAAGGAGACTTGCGAAAGGAGATGATGTTGATAAAAAAAGATATGATTATTTAGAAAATTATACTTACTATGATAAGAATAAAAAAGAGGCAAGAGTAAGATATGATGAAGGAATCGAAATTTCAACAACTCCTGATGAAGATAAAGAGTTGTATGATTATTTTGAATTAAATCAAGATGCTCCATATCGTTTGGTAGGTACTAATAATCTTAGTTGGAAACAAAGGGGTGCTATCTTGTATGGTACTATGGGGCTGGGATTATGGCCGATACTCTATGGTGCAATTACAGATAGTAATAATTGTAAAGATTTGGTAAGAAGAGGACTTGAAGAAAATACTAAATATAGAAGTGATGACTCTTTGAAACCCAATAATTGGTACGATGATTTTAAAGAGAAATATAATAATGATATTGTAAAAGAATATCATGCAGAGGATTACTAAATAAACAGATGAGAGTTTATTGGATAATATTTTTATGTTTTATTTCATTCTCCTGTTCAAAAATAGGGCATGCTGGTTGGATTTTATCAATGGACAAAAACGATAACGGAGAATATTTTGTTTCATCCGATAATTATGGAAATAGATTTCTTTGGAATGGTAGTTTTAAAAGAGTTGGCAGCTTTCCATATTTTTGGGGAGGAATATATTATATACAATTTACTTGTGATAATAAAATTATTTCAGCAACACGAGATAATGAAATCCTGATTTCAGATTTGAGTGGTTCGAATTTAAAGGAATTTACTGCACATGAAGATTCAATCACCGGATTGTCAGTTAATACAAATGATTGTATCTTTGTTTCTTCATCTAAGGATAAATACCTCAAAATCTGGAGAAATAATGGTTCTCTTTTTAAAGAAATCATTTTTAAAAAGGCATTCCCAGCAAGCCATAATTTTAGTCATTCAGGCAATTATTTCTGTATTGGTCTAAATAATGGTGAGATACTTATATATAATAATAATTTTTATCTTTTAAAAAGATATATAGGGCATGAAGATGAGGTAACAAATGTTCTGTTCTTAACAGATTATAAAATTGTTACTGCTTCGCGAGATGGTTTTGTGAAAATATGGGGTATCCAGGGCCAATTGATTAATTCATTTCAAGCTCATAAGAAAGAAAGTGGCGTATTGAGTTTATGTGTGAATCAATATGGTGAAATAGTTTCTGGATCATTCGATAGGACAATTAAATTATGGGATTTAGATGGACGATTGAAAATGGTTTTTACAGGCCATGAAAGTGCAGTATCTACACTACTTTTTAACAAAGATGGGAGTGTAATAATTTCTGGTTCATTTGATAAAGATATTCGTTTATGGAATAAAAATACGGGAAAATGCATAAAGCGAATTGGACTTCCCTGGTATAGAAAGAATTTTAAAATATAATATGAGACCATATCGGCGCTTTATTAACAAAAGACCATAACTAAGCAGTCTCCTCATAATAGTAATGGTGATGGAGACCGCTGATTATAGATTTCGAATACACAGTTTGTACAGTGACAGTATTCACTTGACAGTTTCCTCTGAAAACCTGTGATAGAAACTGAATACAGCATAACACCTGTTAGCAAAACATCAAATCCTGTTGCCCAAATATGGCCCAAAATATTGTACGTAAAACAATGTATAGCAATATATCCCGTATTTTAACAACTTTCCAGTTGTTTTTAATGTACACTTAATAGTGTCGGGGGTTATCTGTTTTTAGGGGAAGGTGATTCTCCTGTTTCTTGGAAGCGGGGCATATTTGTGCCGGTAAATATTATTCCGTATGATTCAGCTCAAAATACATAAGCATATCCATCAGGACCCGCTCAAGAAGTGGTAAGTACGTTTTGGCGTACTTTTAAAAAAGCCTTTTCCTGTTCGGGAAAAGGCTTTTTTTATTTTCATCAGCTATACCTATGCCGCCAACGGCAGCGAACGATTTACCATGGGATGCAACGCTTCGGGCGCCTCGAACCGTATCCGCAAAGTCACGGACGGATCGAACCAGGTTGTGGGAGAGTATTATTATGATGACCAGGGATTCCGGGTCCGCAAAGTCTCGCGCCGCACCGTGGCCGGAGAGGACCGGCAGATAGAGGTGCTGTACCCGTCAATGTATTTCGGCATAGAAAAACAGTACACGACGGGCGGCACGGAGATCGAGGAAAGCCACTGTGCTGTGAATAACGTGTACCTCAACGGCGTCCGCGTGGCGGTCGTGGCCCCTTCGGGCCAGGCCCTATATTACTTGACAGACCAGGTTGACTCCGTAAAGGTAGTGGTGAATGATTCCGGTCTGCCGATAAAGCGATTCGAGTATTTGCCCTACGGCGAGACCTGGTTTGAGGAAGGGGAAGGAAGTCATGCGCCGAAATATAATTCGCAGGAGTTAGATTTAGAGACCGGGTATTATTTTTATAATGCGAGGCATTATGATCCGGAGATAAGTCGGTTTGTGACGGCGGATAACGTTATTGATGGTGAGTTCGATACGCAGGGGTGGAATAGGTACTCGTATACGAAGGGGAATCCAATTATTTATAAGGACCCGACGGGGCACTTTATTCCCCTACTAGCTCTCGTTGCAGGAGCTGTTTCAGTAGCAAGTTTAGTATTAAGCAATTTAGCACCTCTAAATGATAAGGAATATGAACATCTCGATCCAGCAAACGAAAAAAAAGATAAAGAGAATATTAAAAGAAAAAATATGTCAGTAGAAGCTTCAAAGGATAAAGTCATTGAGGGAAGTGCAACTGAAGGAGTTGATCAGACAACTAAATTTATTAGGGATGATAAAGCGGCAACAAAAATTATTAAGGGTGGTTTAGAGAAAGAGAAAAAATTAATTACAGATAATGATGCCTCTTATCATAATTTAGCAAAGAATAGAAAACAGATGTATAGCGAAATAGACAAAGTCAAAGCAACTCCAGCAAAAAAAACAATTTTCAGTAAAGCTTTAGGACCAGCCTTAGATTTATATTCTATATGGTCTGCTCATTCAGACTCAGATGAATATTGTAGAGAAGAAGGTAAAAAGTGGGATCAAGCAGTAAATGAAAGAAAAAAAGAAGAAAAAGATAGAGGGAGGAGAGTAGAAAATAAAAAATGAGATTAGCTGATTATTCTAAGAGTATAATATGTATTACAAGCGGGATTATAATTTTGATTCCAGATTCTTATCATGAATCTAAGAATACTTTATTTCTTATAATGGGACTAATATTTATAACCGCTGGTATATTATTCTTTATTTATGACACTTTTTTTAATTAGCCTAAGTAATAATGATATAGTCATTTAAGATATACAGTTTAATTCCCGGACCCCACGCCGAGGATTCTCTATGATAGTTGAAAGTCGCAAGGTCCAGGGGGCAGGTTTTCTGGGAGCAGAAAGTCAGACTTGTTCCTTTTGCCTTTCTCCTTGTACTTCTCATCTCATATTATATCCAAATCGATTTATTCCGAAAACCCTGTTAAGTTTCACCTAACGTTTCTTTTCAATTTTTACGGTATTAATTCAACCGTTCCTTCCTCAAATCTTCCTCCTGAAAAAATTCGTTTAAATATATAAAGTCCGATTATTGTAAGGAAAAGGAACAAGGAGCAAGGTTTAAGTTGAAAGTTTTTGAATCGTTGAGGTAAAACTTTTTCCTTGATACTTGAAACTTGTCCCTTTCATATAACTTTTTATCCCCGTCTATAATAAAAATCGTTTAAAAGAGCTATTTCCTATTATTGATTATTAATAGAGGCCATTAATTCGGCCCAAAAATTAATTTTTTAAAAGGAGATTTTTTATGAGCTATTTATGTGAGTTTTCTCATACGATGATCTTTGTCATCGAAAGAAGTTTTATTAGTTTTCCTCTCGACGAAACTACCTTCGATAAGAAGGAAAATATGTACTGGTATCCCTACGCTAATTCGATGACTTTCAAGATCGGTTTACGTGAAGTTAAATATCGGAACGGTACTAATAAGCATTATAATATGTATATATTATTTCCTGATTTATCAAAGTCTTTTTTAAAAGACGGAGGGAAGATACGGGATTTTAACGACGGTTATAAATATATGATAGAAAAGTTTGATAATATAAAGCACGACTTTAATCGTAATATACTATATGATAATATAAGTAAGATACGTTTATACCGGATAGATTTTCATAGCCGCATTCGGCCGACGGAAGAGATTCGAGAATTCTTTACTGACTCCTTCCGAGAAAATCTGGATAAACTCTCAAAGTACCTTCCCAACGTCAAGAGTATAACGAGCCGTAAAAAGTCCGAAGACGGGATATATTTCCCCGTCTATATTAATTACGATCATAAGACCGGTCTTTTATACGACGAGTTGAGGCATCCCCGGAAAGAGGATTTTCTTAAATTCGAAATCCGTTACAGAGGGGCAAGACGACTTAAAACTCTCTTCGATACGTACGATATCGACGATCTTCAGTTGTTAAATCTTATCGATTACCCCGTGGAAAAGCTGGAAGAGTATTTCTACTCCGATCTTGACGGATTCATTGAGAATTTCAACCTGGCAAAAAAATCCGTAGGGAAAAGTTATACAAAGGCCATAGGTAATATGGAATCCGTCTTATATGGGACTCCCTTTAACGGTATTCGGGATTTTACACGGTTGTATAATAAGCTGGAAAAGGAGGAAAAGAAGAAACGGACTTTGAGTAAAAACGTTGAACTCCGTATGGTGGTACTGGAAAAGTTCCCGGAAATAGATAAGGATATAAAAGAGTGGCTGATAAAAGATCGGCCCGATATCGCCGGGACCCCCCATAATCAGGAAAGATGTCCCCTCCATTAGGAGTTAAAACATGAGATATTCACAAGGATTTAAACGAAGTACAGTAAGAAAATCATGGTCTACCATCAACCGTCTCATCCCGCTCTCGGGCCAGAACTGCGGAGCAGGGAAAAATCCAAAAATATATTCCACATAAGAAGAGCAGGACGGATGCCTGCTAAGGAAGAGCTCGAGGTCGCAATTTAGCCATCCTTGGCAATTGCGACACTTCTGACCTCCTGTCGGTCGGACTATCATGATGACATTCCACAGCGCTCCGTGCAGTCCCATGCTCAGGGCAAGCCGCTTCGTCGTTATGGACAGAGCGGCGGGATAAAATTGAGAAGCGATGGCGAAGAAGGGTGTTGATCTGTTTTTCCGTCAGGTAAAGACTGAATACTGTTCGTTTCCCTGTCTCTACTGCCAATTCAGTCTTTGAAATTTGCAACAACTCTGTCAATAACATCGTTGATTTTCTGCCGATGGAGAGAGCCAAGTTTATAAAGGATGATATTTGAGTCGGCGGTGAACAATTTGTTGGGGCGGATATTGCTTGGTTTTATGATGATTCAGCCAGAACGAGAGCAGGCCTTCTTTTTGCATTGCTCAGATCGGAATAGGGAAAGGGGATGACGACAATGTCGCCTTTTACAAATCTTTCCACGCCTCGTCCTCAGCCGGGGTGAGCCATTCTTTTTTCAGGGATGATTCTGACTGGATGTAGTTCTCAAATCCATCTGCTTTTTTGTGTTCCAGAAAACGCACGAAATCCAGCACTTCAGCGGCCAGAGGTTCCGGGAGATTTTCGATTTCTTTGATGAGAATGCTTTTTGTGTTCATGAACACAAGATATAAAAAAAAGTGAACAAGTCAATCGATTTTTCTAGAGCAGAAGAATCATTGCCATCAATAAGTCAGGGATATATATACATCCGCAGGGAAGCGTTGTAACGCGTCCGCCGGGATTCATGCAGCAACCGCGTGAGGGACGACTCGTCGTCAGGGAAAGCGTATCCTCAAACCACCTTATAAGTCTTTTCATAATTGAATGATATCTTTTCTCCCGTAGTGATTTCGTAAAGGGTTTCAGGCGCTATATCGACTTCTCCATTTTCCCAGGTAAGTGTGCCGAATTCTATGGAGAAGTTTTTAAATGTATCTGGGTTTCTTATGTTCTGGTAAATTTCTCCTTCGCTGATGTAGTCCTCAAGATCCGCGATTCCGGATTTACCATTTTGAAAAGCAATTTGGATTTTATAATTACTCAGATGAGTAGCCTCGGATACGGAAAAATACATGATTACCTCCTATTTCAATAGCTCAATTTTGAAAGTATGTTTCTTCTCGCAGGCCAGAATCCAGTTTTCAAAAAGTTCTTTTTTATGCAATGCGGCCCATTCTATGACAAGCCCCATGGCTTTAGGAGGAAAATCTCCGGCTATAATGCTGAAATTATGTATATCGATCAGTATCTCCTAGTCATTATAATAAGCATGGAAATGAGGAGGATAATGATCCTGGACATACATGCGAATCACTATACCGTAAAATCTGCATATCTCAGGCATCAAAAACACCTCATTTATAAAATATAAAATAAAGTATAAAATGCAACGGTAAACATGCTGATTATTGTGTAATATATGAATATGCTGTTAAAATGTCAAATACCTTGGTGAGGGTACTAAAAAAATATACCTATGACAGCCGCAAGGTCCAAGGGGCAAGTTTTCTGAAAGCGGAAAGTAAGACCTCACCCCCGGCAGGTGAGCGTTTTTGAGACATCCTGTCCCCGCTTGCAACTAAAACATCCTTTTTTGAGCCTTCACGCAGGAGAGGGATGACTCTGGAAAGGAATCAGAGTTTTTTATAAACAATAGTCTATATATAAAGAAACCATATCTGTTGCAACATGTATCCAACTAGAAGGCCGACACAACGTCGGTCCGGTCGAGTCGGCCAGGAGGGCTTTTTGTGAAGTCGTATCGAGGCAATACGTGGGAGGTTATTTGCTATATTCAAATGAATTATTAAAGTCTTTTTTCCCGTGTATGACCGCATGAATTATCGAATCATTTTTAGCGTTTTCATAGATGATTCGATAAGAATAAATAATAAGTTCTCTGATATCATCGTCATTGGTCTCTGGAACGATCCTGCCTATTGCCGGAAAGTCTTTAAGTGTTTCGCTCTTTTCGATTATATTATTAATTACCTGATGAGCGTAGACAGGAGAGTCGTGGGCGATATACTCGTAGATTGTTCTCAGGTCTTCTTTGGCTGGTTCAGACCATATTACCATGACTGAACTTCTCTTTTTAAATCCTCAGCAGTGATGGTTTTTCCATTTTTAACCGCATCCTGGCTTCGTGCTACTTTGTCAATGACATAGAGGCGGTACATGATATCATCGATAGTTGCGTTTTCCGGCAGTGACGATATGGCCTTGATGGCTTCTTTTTTTATTGATTGCTGCATGAATGTCGCTCCCTTTTTCAATACGGTATTTTTAAAAGGTAAATATTTAGATTCGCAGATAAATTTTATCTAAAAATAAGTTATAGAAAAGCATCAATATGGTCAAGATAAAAATTCCCCGGATGAGCCGATTAATGCCGCGTCTACACGACTCGGAAGGCCTGTACGGCCAGGGCGGCCCCACGAGCGACACCTGGACCTACGACTACGCCAACCATGCAGCCACGTCCATTGACACGTCAGCTCACGGAAGTGAACGCTTCACCATGGAATAAATAAAAAATATATCAGGTTTTCAAAAATTGAGATATATAGAGAAAAGATTTATGTAACAACATGTATCCAGCTAGAAGGCCGAGACGACGTCGGCCCGGTCGAGTCGGCCACGATGGCCGTTTCGAGACCGCTGCCGGTGATTCGTGTAACGAGTTGATAACCACAGATTAATGCTTGCAAAAAATATCTGCACATAATAAATTCCAGTATAGAGAAAAGTAAGCCGCAGCGGCGAATGAGCTGCATAACAGGATAATGGAAGTGTCGGAGGCAGCAGGGAATGTAAAAACCTTCGGCATGGCAAGGCTCCCCGCCGTCTGAGGGGTGGGCTTTGCGCTACTTTGGCCCATTCCAAAGTAGCAAAGAGAGAGCCAGCGCGGAGCGACCTTACTTGACAGACCAGGTTGACTCCGTAAAGGTAGTGGTGAATGATTCCGGTCTGCCGATAAAACGCTTCGAGTATCCGCCCTACGGCGAGACCTGGTTCGAGGAAGGTGAAGGGAGGGAGCCACGCGCCGAAATATAACTCGCAGGAACTGGATCTGGAGACCGGGTATTATTTCTATAATGCGAGGCATTATGATCCGGAGATATCGAGGTTTGTGACGGCCGATAACGTCATCGACGGTGAGTTCGATACGCAGGGGTGGAATCGGTATATGTACTGTCATGGGAATCCGGTGCAGTATAAGGACCCGACGGGACATGATGCAGAAACACTTACTGATAATTTAAGAGATGCCGCTAACAATGATGATGTTGTCGATCCAGGAAAAATAGTTGCGGATGATTATCTGAATGATCCGGGGGGAACAGCCACAAAGGATAAGGTAGACGAACAAATAAAAAATGATAAAACTGCTTATGGAGTCAAGACTAGCTTAAATAAAGTTGACGTTGTTAAGCGAGTTGTGCTTAGAACATTAAGCAACATGTGGGCTTCTTCATTAGGTAATGTGGGCCATGTCGATCAAGAAACACAAGATAAACATTCTATTGTAGGGGCACCAAAAACTAAAGAAGAAATACTTGGCGATGGAATAGCTTATTATACTGAGGCTGTGGGCGCAGTATTAGGAGCTAAGATTGGATTGAATAGGATAAAGGGTAAAGCAGAGTCAACGGGAGCCATTGAGAAAGAAATTATAACAAGAAAAACTAAAGGTGGTGATGGTGCTGCGTCCAGACATATAATTGAGCGAGAGGATAGTAAAACCATTTCAAAAACTCATCAAGTTGAAAAGAATGGAGAAGTAATTCATCAACATCAAGATCATGTTGGTAAATATGGTACGCAAAGAAGTTTTCCTGATGAGTGGGTTGAATATCCAAGAGTTGATAAAAAATAGATAGGTTATTTATATCATGATAAAAGAAGAAATATATTTTAATGAAAAAGCACATGTTGATTTAGTAAAAGATGTTTTTTGTGAAAAGTCTGATGAATTTAATGAATTAAATATAACTTATGGAGATATAAAAATTAGACAAGATTATTCAGAAGACAATGAATATTGGTCAGAGTTAGAAGTTGATTTATTTATCGATAATAAATTAATTGATGTTATTGAATTTTTTATATATCGAAATAATAAATTGGAAACACAAATTGAAGAAACAAAAATATGGCTATTAAATACCGTTAATGAAATAATGAGTAGATTTAAAATGTAATAGTCAAGATAACACCCGCGTGCCTGCGATTTATTAACAAAAGATCATAATCAGGCTGACTCCTTGTAAAAATAATGATGATGGGATAAGGAGAGTTGCAAGGCACAAGGAAAAAGGGGCAAGTTTTCTGGAAGCAAAAAGTCAGACTTGTTCCTTTTATCTTTCCCCTTGTCCCTTTCATGTAACGCGCGCCTTCAAACCAAAAATGAGCCGACTGACTTCTCGACTCAGATCAAACAACCGATTGAAATCATCTTCATCGATATATTCATAAAAGGAACAAGGTTTTAGGAACAAGTAAAAAGTGTATTGACTGCTGAGAAAATAACTTGTCCCTTGATACTTGTACCTTCCTTTGTCCTGACCCGGCCGGAGACTTTCAACTTTGAAAGTGTAATTTTAAACTATCCCTAAAGAAACCTGCTCACGGGCTTCCTGAACAAGGTTGCCAGTTTTTCAGCCATGTCAACGCTTATAGCCCTTCGGCCTTTTTCCATGTTGGAGATGTGCTGGCGGGGAATGCCGCCCAGTTCCTTGCCGAGTCTTTCCTGCGTCCAGCTGAGATTTTCCCGGTAAATCCGCAGGTAATCACCGGGAGTCATTTTCCGGGACATTTTTTTATACCACTGGCTGTCCTTCACGTCAATGGAGTCGTCGTCATCCTTGATCTTGACGTCATCGCCGTATTCGCTTTTCAGAAGCTTGATAATTTTAGCGGGGATATCCCCTTTCATATCTATTTTAATATGGGGCATTTTCACGAGAACCTGCATAATATACCTCAATAATGATAGATTTCTTTTCATGCCGCCAGCATGCCACTCATTTATGGGAGAGGTGGCAGTGGAATTCGTTCGGGCCAAGTTTGCTGTAGTTGGGCCAGTCATCTCTGATGGGACCGTCTGTCTCAAGGTCGTCAGTAAGCGCCCTGAGTTTCATTTGGATACGTTCAGGCATTTTTGCGACCGTTTTAAGTACACTTTTTTTGATGACAACACTGTACATGAGTCAATGTAATCATTAGATAGGTTACATGTCAAGAGAAAATTAAATACCTGGACCTACGACTACGCCAACCATGCAGTCACGTCCATTGACACGTCAGCTCACGGAAGTGAACGCTTCACCATGGAATAAAGATATCAGGTTACATTGTCGAGCTGTTGCAATACAGGAGAGGACAGGCAGTTCAAACAGCTTTTTCAGGCAGGATCATATCTTTTTTTCCCTTTCTTCCAGTAAATACACGCGGAGACTGCGTTCGCTGCGCATAATGTGAAGGATATAAACGCTGTCGCCGGCTGCATGGTAAAAAATGCGGCATGGACCGACAATGATCTCACGAAGGGCCGGGTCAGGACATAGGTAACGCAGGAAACTTTAAACATTAAACCTGGAACATTGAACTATCCTTAAACATTCCAGTCTAAGACTTTCAACCTTTAACGTTGAACCTTGAAAATTATCATTCCCCCGCACACTGCCATTCATTGCCGAATTCCAGCACGGCATTGTTAAAGACCTGGCTGTCCACGCATCGTTTTAACCCCAGGAGCGGGTAATGCCGGTACGCCGAGACATTCACCGTTGCCGAGAAGGATTCTCCGCCCATTTCCGGCAGGAAGCCATCGGCCGTGGGGATGGACACATCGCCGAAGGAATCGGGGGGAGCGGACATATCGAATTCAAGGGAACGATAGGTGTCTCGGAATACCATTTTACAGGTCCCGGCGCAGGGGTCCTTTGTTGTTTTCAGATATGAACCGGCCCAGGAAAAATTAAAATTCCAGGAAATATTCGGCGAACGATAACTGACCAGCCAGGGGTACAGTATAAGTCCCGGCACAACCTCCACCTTCGTTGATGTCAGCACATACTGGGCGCTGTTTCCCGCGGCAATTCCCTGTGACCATATCCAGGCCAGGGGGAAAACCTGAGCCCAGTTTTTTTCCTGTTCCGCGTAACCGGTACCCTGAAAGGTTTCCGGTTCCTCGCTTTCGTAGAGCGTGTATTCATATTCGGCATCGGAACCAAGGCTGTTTATCCACCAGTGTGTCGGAAAGGGATACGATACCATCCAGCCTTCAATGCTTTTTGAAGGATCTTCCGTGTCCCAGGGCAGCCGGTTCGATGTATGGATGTAGACATCGGCAACGCCGGGAATGCTGATATCAATGGTGTCTTCCGTGATGCTGCCGTATCCCTCGGCTATCCATTCAAAATCCGATTCTTTTTTACAGCTGATAACGGGGTTCTCCGTCACGGGTTTATCGTTGACGAGGGCCATTGTCTTTTCAGGAAAAACGGTATAGGAAAGCGTTGGAGCGCCGTCGCCTTCACTGGCCAGCACATTGATGTAGCCGGGCAGATATTCACCGGGAACATAGGTTTCACCCTTTGGCAGATAGGAAGCCACGATTACGGCCACGGAACGGCTGCCGCCGTCATCGGAAACCCGTGTATACCACCCCTCAAACCAGGGTCCCGTGCCGGACGGGACATGGGGATCATTGGTGGAGCCCGAGCCGGTGCAGTCCGTTTCTTCCTGCCCTGTCGTGAAGCAGTTTAAGCCGGAATCCGCATAGTAATTGTTTTGCGGTGCGTCAGTTAAATCGCAGGCTGGAAAAACAAGGCCGATAGCAATGGTCAGGAGCAGTGATTGTATGAGGTCAGCAACATACCTTTTTCCCATCATCTTGACACCTCTGCATGGGTAATATTGAATTCAGATACTATGGAATTTCCTTCACCGAAACCGGTGCAGGGATACGGGATATTTTATCGGAAATAGAGAAAGGACTTTTGCCGAAGAATAAATTCATCGGCGCATTGTACATTAATAGTTATTCTTCCATGAAAGTATTATAAATATCATGCAATACCCATAATGTCAACATTATTTGTAAAGAGGAAGATTCATTAATTGTCCTGAACGCAAATTCTCATTATAGTAACAAGGGGCAACCTGTCGATATCCGGACTGTCGGAGAAAAGCCCTGACGGATTGGAATCCCTTTAGTTCAAAGTATATGAGCATGTCGAAACGGATACGCTTATGTATTGGCAAGTACGTTCGGTGTGCTTTAAATGAATCACCATAACGTTGATGGCAGGGAGAAATCCCTGCTTTTTTGCCATTATTTTGATAAATTGACACGAAACAATACGAAGGAGTGGAGGCGCCTCTATTTTTTAATTGACTTCTTTATCTTTACCTGCTATATGGTATGTAGTTAAACAGCGGATTCCAATTTTGTATGAGATAGATGTAGCTCATTCATAAAAGTCTACCTTCGAATACAAAATAAATAAATTCCTGCTACAGTCCCTGACCTTTTTTACTCCCCGTAAAAGATGCAAGCGACTCAGATGTGGAGAATTTAGGGATTTCTGTTACATTAATTTAATGAGGTATAACATGTCAGTCAACATTTATGTGGGAAATCTTTCGTACGAGAGTTCGGAATCTCAACTGGAACAGCTTTTTGGTCAGTATGGTGAAGTTACATCGGTCAAAATTATCAAAGACCAGATGTCGGGAAGATCAAAGGGATTTGGTTTTATTGAAATGGCAGATAAAAACGAAGCCAATACTGCGATCGAACAGGTGAACGGGAAAAACTTCCTTGGAAGAAATATAAAGGTTAATCTGGCAAAACCTAGAAACGATAACAGATTCAACAAATATTGATATAATTGTTGCATCGAGACATTCTCGATTGCCTTTTCTCCCGGTAAACGGGTTAAAGGGCAATGAGAATTATAAAGGGGAATAGGCAGTCCGGCAGGAATGGGTTCCATTTTTAAGCGGGATCGCAATTCACGACATGTATGTAAAATGAAAACCGGAGCGGATAACGCACCGGTTTTTTTATTGCCGTATAACAGGAGTAAAATCATTGACAGCGTATGGAAAATACGCTTTATTCATCATGACTCTTTGACTCATACAGGAGGAACGGTCATGCAACCCTTCAAAAACAAAGAGGAACTCCAGGAAAACCTCTCCATTCTCTGGGACAGGATATTTACGACACCTGAAATATTAAGCGCCGTTGCCGGGGCAAAGCTGGTGGCACGGTTCCGCTATACGGACTTTCCTCTCACCTTGTATATCGATATAAAAAATGATCCGCCGCGCTTTTATTTCAATCCGCCGGGAGACGATGATTTTGATGTGGAGATGATTCTTTCATCGGAAACGAGTCATCATTTCTGGATGCAGGAGCTGAACGTGCCCCTGGCAATCGCGTCAAGAAAAATCGTTGCCAAGGGATCGATCCAGAAGGCACTGAAGCTCCTGCCGGCGCTGAAGCCGGCCTTTGCCATGTATCCCGGCGTACTGCGCGATACGGGTCGCCATGATCTGCTCCTGAAGCAGGGGAGGACAAAAATAAGAAAGAAAAAATACTTCTCTTTCGGCAACAGGAAGGCCCGATACAATCCCTCCCTGGTGCCTGCATTTCCCCGGGATTGCCTCTCCGCCTGTGATGAAAAGCGGTGCCTGCCCGTCAGAAATGAAGTAGCTGAAAAGTCCGGCCTGGAAATGCTGGAGGTCATGTGCCGCATACGTTTTTTTGAAGAACACCTTTCCGAGGCATTCCGAAAGGGTGAAGTGCCGACCGAGGCCATACATCTATCCATCGGCCAGGAGGCCGTGGCCGCTGGCGTCTGCTGCAACCTGCGTGACAGCGATTACCTCAATACGACCCATCGCGGTCATGGACATATCATTGCCAAGGGGGCCGACCTGAAGCGAATGATGGCCGAGATTTACGGTAAAGAAACGGGACAGTGCCGCGGCAAGGGCGGGTCCATGCATGTCACCGACGGTGAAAAGGGTATACTGGGAGCCAACGGTATCGTGGGTGCCGGATATCTCCTTGCCATGGGTGCCGGTTTTTCCATTAAAAAGCGGGGCAGCGATGATATTTCCGTGGTGATAGCCGGTGACGGTTCTGTTAACCAGGGAATGTTTCACGAGGCCATGAACATGATTTCGCTTATGCATCTCCCCGTACTGGTGGTTGTTGAGAACAACCGCTACGGGGAGTTCACTTCCCTGGAACGGCATTCGGCCGAGACGCTCATTCATAAGCGGGCCGGGGCATACAACATAGAAGCACTGCGCCTCGACGGCAATGATCTTCCCCTGGTATACCGCGAGACCGGTACAATAATCGCAAAAATGAGGCATGACGGAAAACCGAGACTGCTGGAGCTCATGACCTATCGCTGGCACGGACACATGGAAGGTGAGCCGGAACTGTATCGAACTGAAGAGGAGCGACAGGTCTATAAACAGGATGATCCCATTGAAAAAATGAAAGGGTTTCTCCTCGGTGATGGAATTGCGGTGCAGTCTATTGAGGAAGTCACCTCCCGCGCGCAAAAGGATGTTGACGGGGCTGTTGAGTTCGCCCGTTTATCAAAGGCTCCCGATATCGCGGACCTCATGACCTGCGTCTATTCCCCCGAGAGAGAACCGGTTTTTACGCAGGGGAATATACCCGTCATTCCCGATACGGCCGTGGAAAAGTCCATGGCCCAGGCCATAAATGAAGCACTGGCCGGTGAAATGAAAAGAGACGGCACCGTGTTCATCTGGGGCGAGGATGTGACCCTGGGTGGATATTTCAATGTTACGGAGGGACTGGTGGACGTATTCGGCCCGGACCGCATCATAGATACTCCCATCAGCGAATACGCCATCATCGGCGGGGCCGTGGGTGCTGCCATGACGGGCCTTCGTCCCGTTCCGGAAATTCTTTTCTCCGATTTTCTCACGTGCTGCATGGACCCCATCGTGAACCAGGCCGCCAAGCTGCGCTACATGACGGGCGGGCAGGTGAATATCCCCCTCACCATACGGACACCCGTGGGAAGCGGTATCGGCATGGCTGCACAACATTCGCAGTCCATGGAACGCTTCTTTGCCGGGATACCGGGCCTCATGGTTGTGGCCCCGTCGGACCCCTTCAGTGCCATGGGTCTTCTCAGGGCCTGCATCCGGTCCGATAATCCAATTATATTTTTTGAACACAAGCTCCTCTATGCAGCCACGGGGCGTGTTCCCGACAGTGATTATATTCTTCCCATCGGAAAGGCCTTCGTGGTCAGGGAAGGACGCGATGTTACCATCGTGTCACATCTTCTCGGTGTCAGCGTGGCCCGCGATGCCGCGGTAATTCTTGAATCGAAGGGGATCAGCGCCGAGGTCATAGACCTGTGCACCCTGTATCCCATGGACACCGATACAATCATGGAGTCCCTGGCGAAAACAGGGCGCCTGGTGACGATAGAGGAGGGCAATGCCACGGGAGGCATCGGCGCCGAGGTCATCGCCCGTGCTGTCACGACGGGTTTCGGACTGCTCAGGACAGCGCCCCTGAGGATCGCGGCTCCAGAGTGCCCCATTCCCTATGCGCGGAACCTGGAGAATGCCATGATGCCCGATCCCGAAGATGCGGCGGTGAAAATAGCTGCCATGTTCCGGCAATAATAAATTATGACTCTTCCCGGAATTTTAAGAAAAGATTTGCCACAGAGTCACAGAGGCACGGAGAATTATTCCTTTTACTATATCCTTTACTGCTCTTTCAATTGAATAACAATAATCAGGATTTTTGTTAACAATAAAATGGAATAACATATATTTTCCCATGTTTGTGATACCATCAGGAACATTCATACAATGATTTATAAGGTTTATTTTTAAAAACTCAGTGCCTCGGTGTCTCTGTGGCGACATATTTCTTTGATTTTATTTTAATATAATTTAATTACAATAATTCGGAATGATCCTGACTCATCAATTATACAGGGCCTGGATTTCCTCATGATACTTCCTGGCCACGATATCACGCTTGAGCTTTAAGGTCTGCGTCAGGGTGCCGTTCTCCACGGAGAAACCGTCCCTGACCACGAGGAGTTTGCGCGGGATCTCGTAGCTCCCGTATTTATCCTCGAGCTGTTTCCGTATGCTGTCGTGGATAAATTGCATGACGACGGGAGATTCCAGCATGTCCTCGGGAGACGATTCAATGTTGTTTTTCTCAAGTATGCTCTGAAGCTGTTTCAGGTCGGGAACAACCAGTCCTATCGTGTAAGATTTGCCCTCACCGTAAATCATGATGTTCTCAATAAACGGCGCCAGGCGGATATCCTCCTCAATGGACGAGGGGAAGACATATTTGCCGTTTTCCAGCTTAAACTGTTCTTTTATTCTTCCGGTTATGTGAAGGAAACCTTCACTGTCGAATTTACCGCGATCGCCGGTGCGGAGTCCGCCGTCAACGGTCATAACAAGACGTGTCTCCTCGGGTTTATTGTGGTAACCCTTCATGACATTGGGGCCGTAAACCACGATCTCACCGTCGCCATTTTCCGGATCACCTTTTGATATGTCTATTTTTACCGTCACGTTATCTATAACCTTTCCGGCCGTTCCCAGTTTGAAGTCATAGGACCGGTTCATGGTTATACCCGGCGAGGTTTCCGTCATACCATAGCAGTCATAGACCGGTATACCGATGGAAAAAAAGAACTCGGCGATGTTCCTGTTCATAATGGCGCTTCCTGTCATGGATCCTTTCAGTCTCCCTCCGAAACGTTTTCTTATCTGAAAAAAAATGAACAGGTCGGCGGCACGGTAAAGCACTGACTCAATGATGCCCGGACCATTATTTTCCCCGGCCCTGAATTTTCTTGCGGCGATATCAAAAGCGGCCCGTGCCATGCGCGCGCGGAATACACCCCCGGACTGAATTTTTTCCATGATGCCCATGTATATCATGTTGAAAACCTTTGGTACGGCTATAAGCACCGTGGGCTTCACCAGGGCGATGTCCTCGAGCACGGTTTTGATACTTTCCATGAAACAGATGCAGGAGCCCGTCAGAATCATGGAGTAGAGTTCCACGGTCTGGCCGAAGGTATGGGCCCAGGGAAGAATGGAGAGACTCACCTCGTCGCTGCCGATTTCAGGATAGGCTTTCCTTCCGCCGTGAATATTGCTCGTTATATTGCCATGGGATAGAAGGACTCCCTTGGGTTCACCCGTGGTCCCCGAAGTGTAAATAAGCATGGCCGTATCATCGGGACCGGGGTGCAGGGACGGACTGGATTTCATGGAACCCTGGATTTCCAGGGCACGCAGGGAATTGCCCTCGGTCCCTTCAATCAGGAAGACATATTCCAGTGTGGGTATGGAAAGTATGTAATGGCGTACCTGGTGATAAATAGACAGGTCAGAGACAAAAAGGACCTTGAGTCCGCTGTCTTTTATTATATATTTCCATGTCTTCGGCAGCTCCGCTTCATACATGGGAATGAAACGTGCTCCCAGGCCGTAGGTGGCGAAAGCGGCAATGGCCCATTCGGGACGGTTGTTTGATATGATGCCCACGGAATCGTTCTTTCCAACACCGATGCCGGCAAGTCCGCTGCGGAGATTGTCCACGCGTTCACTGATCGACCGGTATGAGAGCCGGTTGTATGTTTTTGTTTTTTTATCTTTGATGCCGAAAAGCGGTTTTTGCGGGAAATCAGCCGCGCTCTTTTCAAAGAGTTCTACGAGATTGTCGGGTTTTTCATACACGTACATGCCTTCCTCCATAATGTCTGAAAAATACCCGGTTTGTCGCCGGGTAGTATAAAAATAACGGAAAATTATGGAGTTATCTAATCATAGATGCAGTTTGAAGATATTGGCAATGGTCATTTTTACATATGTGAAAATGACAGGTCCACGGGAAGAGGAATTTATCGTACCGATGCGGCCAGTTCCTCGCGGTATTCCGTGGGTGTTTTCCCTTTAATATATTTAAATACGCGGTTGAAGGTGGAGAGACTTTCGAAACCGACGGCATAGGCAATTTCAATGATTTTTGTATCATTATCATTGAGCATTCTCACGGCTTCTTCGATGCGCAGGTTGTTTATATATTCATTTATTTTGCTACCCGTATATGTCTTAAAGAGGCTGCTCATGTAATTGGGATTCATGTCAATGGCCGAGGCCAGGCCTTCGCGCGACAGATCCGAGGTGTAATTATCCTTAATAAATTGTATGATGCGGTCGAGTTTTTCCCGGGTAGTTTCATTTATATTGTTTTTATTTGCCGCTGCATCGGTTTTTTTCAGGTTTCCGTAAATGGCCTCGAGCTGCAGATTTTTTTTCATCACCTCCCTGGCGAAGAACAGGACAAACAGGAGCAGAAAAAAAGGAGAACAGAAGGTAACGAGCATGAGCACCAGGCGCGAACCGGTGAAGGAGAGTACTAATTCAATGGCTGCAATGGAGACGCCTCCCAGGGATATTATCCTCATCATATGTAAACGGAACCGGTCGGGCTTGATCTGATCAAGACGCCTGATGAGATAGAGATACAGCGGTGTCATGATCGCGAGATTCGCCACTCCCAGCGAATCGCCGATGTATGTGGTAATTACGGGCTCTTCTTTAAAGTAAATACTTGAAATGAGTATAATAAGGATGGCGCCCAGGACCGGGGGGATGGCCCGCCAGTTTATATCCGCGATAAAGACGCCATACATGGATTGAATGATGAGAATCAGTGCTAGGGAAAAGAACTGTATGGCCGAGTGGTGAATGAATTTTACGACTGATATGCTCACATCGCTGTAGGGGAAATACAGTGAGGCGACGAATATGATATAGAACAGCACGGCAAAGGAACTGTAGAGGTATAACCACTCCTTTCTGTTCCAGAGATAGAAAATAATTAAAATGAAGAGAATAAGGAAGGATATCGTAACCAGTTCAAAAGGCAGATGAATGAAAATAAAATCGGTGATGAGTGTTATGGCCTGGAAGCTTTTTTTCTGCCGCAGTGATACCGGTGAACTGATTCCCGCCACTTCATTGCTGAAGGTCCCCAGGTGAATGTATATTTCATTTTTACCCTTCCTGAGGATTCCATGGGGAATTTTATAATTTCTTCTTATGGGAAGAATGCTTATATCATGGGGAGAATTTTCACCGATAAGATGGCCGTTCAGGAAAACGCGGTCGGTATAAAAAACCCGTCCCATGCTGATTCCGTAAAAGAGGGAAGTATCCTCATTAATGGTAAACGTGCTTCGCAGCCAGACATATTGAAAACCATTGATTGGGGGATAGTCAAGATAGAGTCTGACGGGAATCTCCGCTGGTTTCCACTCTTTCGCCTGCTGTGCGATTTCCAGGCCCGGGTCCTGCCTGTACAGTATTTCCCAGGGGCCGATGACACGCGACGGCATTTTGTCGGAGCAGGACATGGACAGTGCTGTCATGGCCCCTATTAACAGAATTTTCTTGATGATATTTATTTTCATATTCATTGTGTTGAGATACTGATCTGATCCGGGGTCAGAGCATGGTAAAGAATCAATATTTCCCGGGGCCATACTATCCAATACAGGGCTTTTGCAGTCAAGAAAAAAGATAATTGACTTTTAATCTGAATCATTTACTATCCGTTCTATTGTGATCGGTGAATTCTATTCTTTTCAGGGTCAGGGGATTTTCTTTAGCCTGATACTAATAAATGATCCATGCAGAACCGATATTTAAAAAAAGGAAACCACCAATAAAGCTATGATCGATATTTCTGTGGAAAAACACGGTTCAACCTCGGTAATGCATATCCAGGGCAAGTTTTATACCGATTCCATTGAGAAGGTAAAAAACATATGGAATGCCCTGGTTAATGAGTCTCCCCATGTCATAGCCATTGACTGCAGAGAACTGCGGGGCGTGGATTCCTCGGCGGTGGGAACAATGGTCTTATTCCTTAATTTCGCCATGGATAAAAATATCAAGCTTGTTTTTTATGATCTGAGCCCTGAAGTGAAAAAGGTTTTTAATGCCGCCAAGCTCAACAGTTTTTTTACCATCACGACAAAACGGAATTTCGAAAGGCAGTTTTTTTCTTTTTCACTGTCTCACTGAAAGAGCCCTTGCCTGTTCTGTATTTTTGGTTTTCAGTCCTTAGCCGCAGCTTTTTTTCCCGAAATATATTCATCTTCCAGCTTTTCAGCGAGGGATTTATAGTACCCGTTCGAAAGGGTCTTGTATACGTTGAAACCTTCCAGCTTTAATGTCCGGAGTATCCTCTGGAACTGGCTTTGATCTTCTTCCGATTGATATATTTCAGTGCAGATGCCATGTCTCTGACCATAACCGCATTTCATGCATGAGGGATTATGCCGTTTGGAAACTGTTATTTCATGGTTATAATTATTAAAATAGCAGAAGGGGCATAATTCATAGTTAATACCCGAGGCATTGTGTTTTTGAATTCTCTTGTCCATCTTGATCCATATTTTTTCGGCTTCGTCCTCGTTCCAGCTCATTATCTCTTCCCTGTCCCCTTCTAGAAAATACCAGTCTTTGGGAATTGTTGTCATCTCTTCCAGGTGAATTGATTTTAATTCCATGAAAGACGAGAGAAGCTTATTGTAATTTTTCATTTGTCCACCCCTTGAAATTGTGCCCATATGCTGAGAACTCATCGGGCAAATACCGGTTTATGTCAATAATAAATCACTCCACCATACCGATGGAGATTCCTGATATCAGAATTTAACATATAATTAATGCGGAAACCCCTTCCCTTAGGGTATATACTTATATACATTATATGCTTAATAATAATATAAGTATTTTTTCAGACTTTTATAGTATACTTTTTTTCCTTTGTGTTAAATATGTTAAATTATCAAAAAATCACCTGGAAAAGACTAATTTCTGTCAGTATGAGTATAATAATTATTGCCATTATAAAAACATGGGATATAATATACACATATTGAACACATGATTTTATGTTTTGTAACAAGCAGTCAAATTACTTCCGGTGGACCCATTTCTTTTCATGTTCTCTGGCAACGGGTAGCAGCACGGTAAAATCCCGTTCACCGGATTTTAAACTGAACTATTCGTTTCATTGCAGATTTTCGGATTGTCAATTCTTTTATAGAGAACATGACAAATAATTCTTATCATTTTACAAAAGTTTTTATGGGGGAAACCCCTATAAAATAATTAGGTAATGCACTGTTCAATAAAAGGCAGTATTGCCTATTGCAAAAAAAGCTGAAATGGAGTTAGCTTATTTATCGTAATAATATAGAATAAAGGTCTATATTATTACGAGTGGTTACTCAGAGTCTTTTATGCGTCGATCTATTCCGACATCCGGTGACAGGTATTCCGTGATGTCTTAAATATATTAATATCAGGATTTCCTATGAAAACTTTGTTTTGTTCAACAACAAGTCTAATTCTCTATCTCGCGCTCACGGCAGGCAGCGGGGAAGTGCTGCTATTCTGGTCGATTGAGGAACTCGTCGTAGGAGTTATTGTAAGTATTTTTGTCGGCCTGGTGTCCTCATTTATTATTCCCGATTCTGTCGTGGGGGAGATTGCGAATCCACTCAAATGGATTGCCGCTACATTTTATATGGTGGGCCCCTTTCTCCTGGCGCTGCTCATGGCCAACATAGAGGTACTTTACCGTATCATGACCGGGAATATACACCCGGCCATTGTGAAGGTTGAATCGGACCTGAAAAGCGAAACCGGCACCTACTTCTTTGCCAATTCCATAACACTCTCTCCGGGAACTCTTACGATTGCCGTAGATGAGGAGACCCATGCAGTATATGTCCACTGTCTTGAGTGGAAAAAAGAAAAGGGTGTCAAGGCCGAACCGAATGATGTGTGCCTTTTTGCTTATTTCTGGATGAAAAAAATATTTGGATGAAAAGGGAGAAAGCATGCAGGAGTTATTAATAGTAACGGCACTGGTCATAAGCATCCTCATATTATTCATGGTTGTCAGGATTGCTTTCAGTAAAAATGTCCCCGAGAGGATCGTTGCGCTCGATACCATCAATACCATAGTCATTGTACTCATGATTGTTTTGGGAGAGTACACGCGCAAGGCCCTTTATATTGATATAGGAATAGTGTACGGCATTATTTCATTTATCGGGACACTGTATATCGCCCGTTATCTCAGAGAGGAGAAGTCTAAATAATGGAAATAACCGCATATGTTCTTATAGGGATAGGTCTTTTTATTTCTTCCATGAGTGTCGTTGGACTCATGAGGTTCCCCGATATCTACACGAGACTGCATGCCGCGACGAAGACCACTACTTTCGGCAGCATTTTTATCGTGGCGGGGATCATTCTCAGGAATTTCGTGCATACCGACAATGCAAGCATCATTATCATGGTGCATGCCATGCTGGCCCTCCTGGTCATCATTTTTACCAATCCAATAAGCGCTCATGCCATTGCCAGGGCCTCGCTGCTGTCGGGTATCAAACCTTTTGGTGTAAAAATAAATGAATTTGAAGAGCAGCAGAAAAAGTTTAATAAGGAGAACAGGCTGTGATTACTTCGGTCATATTTATCATACTATGCATTGTCATTATTGTGACTGCCATGCTGACCCTTTATTTCAGGGATCTGCTGGCCAGTGTTGTCAGCTATTCAGTCATGAGTCTCGTGTTAACCGTCGTATTTCTCCATCTCGACGCACCTGACGTGGCGATCGCCGAGGCGGGAATCGGCGCGGCGCTCACCACCTGTATTTTTGTAATTGCCGTCAGGCTTACCAGGAGGCGTGAAGAATGAAGATCGCAAGCTTTTTATCATTGTTTCTCATCGCGGGATTTCTCTTCGTTGGCATAAACAGGCTTCATCCCGTAGGACAGCCCCTGGGGAACCAGAATGTTTTCATCGACCGCACCGGGGAGCTGACGGATATCACCTATGTCGACACCATGGACGATTATTATCTCCGCAACGGCCAGCGTGAAACGGGATCGAATAATATCGTTGCCAGCGTAGTTTTTGATTATCGCGGATTCGACACCATGGGAGAAGCCAGTGTACTTTTCCTGGTTGTCACCAGTATATCCATGCTTCTCTATCCGTCCATACGGCTGAAGCGGGACACGGTGGAACTGCGTGATCCCCGGACAGGGTTCCCCATGGACATGACCCGGATCGTCTCGAACGGAACGTATCTCATGTTTCCCCTCATCCTGGCCTTCGGAGCGTACCTGGTAATACACGGTCACCTGTCTCCCGGCGGCGGTTTTCAGGGCGGAGCGGTCATGGCATCGGGGACGGCGCTGCTCATCATAAGTTCCTATATCACCAGCCATCTGCACAGGACATACAATATATTTTCATTTTTTGAATCACTGGGCCTCACAATTTTCATCGGCATCGGTTTCGCCGGCATCGGCGTTACCTTCCTGTCAAACTTCCTGGCAAACGGGTCACCGGCCTTCTTCGGCAGAGTGATTGATCTGGGACCTAATTCCGGTTATCTGAATTCCGCGGGATTGCTTCCCTTTCTCAGTCTGGCCATAGGGATGGAGGTTTTTTTCGGTTTGAGCATAATACTGGTTTCCATGTTTCACCTTGCACGCAAGGAAAAAGATGAAAAGGGAATGATCAAGTGATCAAGGAGTAATTACCGTGAGCGATTTTTTTCTATATGTAACCGTGGTTTTACTGATATTTCTCGGGGTTGTCGCCCTTTTGTATAAACGAAATCTCATTAAAATCGTTCTGGCGATAAACATCGTCGAAAGCGGCATAAACCTGTTTTTTCTTACCCTGGGGTACCGTCCCGAGGGTACGGCGCCGATTTTCACTCTCGCGCCGGCACTGTCCGATCTCAAAATGGTCCTGCCCACGCCTCAGGCGCTGATTCTGACCAATATCGTTATCGGGTTCGCAACCTCGGCTCTCATGCTGACCTTTGCGATTCTTACCTACAGGAACAACAGGACATTGGATATTTTCAAACTGAGAGGCGTGAAAGATCATGAGTAAGCATTTACCCATTCTCATCATAACGATTCCTCTGCTGACGGCATTCATGATGCCCATCGCGGCACGGATAGGGATAAAGGTCAGGAACGTACTGATGCTGATTGCCATCCTGGCCGTTAATATCATGCTTTTATCCCTTATTCCCGATGTTGCCCTTAATTTCGGAACCATATTCTACACTGTCGGAGCTCCCAATCCCCTGGCAATCAATCCTGAAGGCCTGGCCTTCCCGATCCGTATCATTTTAAAAATTGACGGATTTTCTCTGTTTATGGGAATCATATCGGGTACGGTAGCCCTCGTGGCCTTTCTCTATTCCTGGAAATTCATCAAAGAGGACGGCAAGAAAACCTATTATTTCATACTGATGCTTCTCATGCTCGTGGGAATGATCGGCCTGGAATTTACCAATGACCTGTTCAACTTTTTTGTATTCATGGAGATTCTTTCCATTTCATGTGCGGCTCTGGTAGCGTACGAAACCGAGGAAAAGCATCCTCCCTACGCGGGATATAAATACATGCTCATCAGTGCCATTGCCACAAGCTTCCTGCTTCTCGGTATAGGCCTGCTGTATGCACAATACGGTTCTTTCAACATGGATTATATCCATAACGAGATGAACCATTCACTCCTGGACAAAATGGCGCTCATCTTCATGCTGATTCCCCTGGCCATGAAGGCCGGGGCAATCCCCATGCACATGTGGGTTCCCGACACCTATTCCGAGGCTCCTGCGCCGGTGACGGCCATGCTTGTTACGGCCAGCCAGGCCAGCCTTTACGGGGTTTTCCGGTTTTCTTTCTCAGTTTTCGGGAATCCCATCAGCAGTATATCGATTAATTATAATTCCCTTGGCTGGGTCATAATAATACTGGGCGTGCTCTCAATGTTTGTCGGCGTTGCCATGGCACTGGTACAGCATGACATAAAACGTCTCATGGCCTTTCACGCCGTTTCTCAGACGGGATACATGCTCCTGGGGGTTGGCGTGGGAATCGCGGTGTATGCTGCCGGAGACAAAGGCGCGGCCTTCGAGTCTTTCGGTAAAGTTGCCATGATCGGCGGTATTTTTCATATCATGAATCATGCTTTTTACAAGGGGCTGCTCTTCCTGACCTCGGGCGTTATTGTCCGCCGGTTCGGCACGCGCAACCTTGATAAAATGATAGGCCTTGCCCATCGTGATACCTTCACGGCCGTGGCGTTCATAATCGGCGCCCTGGCAATCGCAGGGATTCCGCCCTTCAACGGTTTCGCGTCAAAACTGCTTATTTATGAATCGGTCTATAAATTCAGCCCGCTCCTGTCCATAATCGCCATGTTCGTGTCGGTACTTACTCTGGCGTCCTTTGTGAAGGTCTTCTACAGTGCCTTTCTCGGGCCGCGGCGTGACGATCTGATAATTAACGCTGAGCCCATTTCCGCCGGGATGAAGATAGGTATGGGGATTCTCTGTGTACTGGTGGTACTCATGGGTCTTTTTCCGGAAGTGGTTATTGATGTCCTGGTGGAGCCTGCCATTGCCGGGCTGGTCACAATTAGATAGGGAGATTGTCAAATGAATATCATAAATTTTTTAACGCTGAACATGGCGGGTGTGTACTGGAACCCGGTTCTTCTGGTCATTCTCTTCTGCATCCTGCTTCTCATTGTTGTTGTCTGGGGGCGGATATTTTTCCGGAGGGACTATAACAGGGACACGGGACAGGTCAAACCCTTCAATTCCGGCTTGCTCGATGAAGTCAATTATAATGTGCAGTCTTCGAATCTCTACTGGGGGTTTCGCAAGGCGCTGGATTCTTTATACAAGGTAATGATAAAGAATCATGACGGAGACCTGAACAATTACCTGAAATGGATGGTAATCATCATTGCCGCCTGCCTGCTTCTGATCAGTGGAGGATTATTGTAATGAAAAAAAGCGGTTTAAAAAATCTCAAGCGATCCCTCTGGGTGTTTCATCTCAATACCGGATCGTGCAACGCCTGTGATATAGAAATTCTTGCCACGCTCATGCCGCGTTACGACGCGGAGCGCTTCGGTATCAAGCTGGTGGGAACACCGCGGCATGCCGATATCCTTCTCGTGACCGGGACGATGACGGAAAAAATACGGGACAAGATCATACGGGTCTATGAGCAGGTTCCCGATCCGAAACTGGTTATGGTAATAGGGGGATGCGGCTGCACCAAGGGCGTCTTCCAGGAATCCTATGCCATGGCCGGGCCCGTGGACATGTTTCTTCCCGTCGATGTCTATGTGCCGGGTTGTCCGCCGAGACCTGAAGCGATAATATACGGTGTGGCCAGGGCCTGGGAGAAATTGGAAAAACTGGAGAAAAAAGATGAAATTGCATCCTGATTATATAGCCGACAGGCTGAAATATGTATTCGGCGAGGATATTCATGCCTCAAGGATTGTAGAGCGGGAACAGGGGGTGACAAGAAAGGTGACCCAGCGGGTTCTTCACGTCACAATGGCGCGGCGGGTTTTTCACCGGGCACTGACGCTTCTGAAGAATGAATTTGCACAGCCCCATATCTCGTGCCCCATGGCTTCCAAGGAGTATGATGAGGGGATGGAACTGATTTACCCCTTTACGCTTTTTTCAGGTGAGGGGGAGTTCAACGAGATTCCCGTCGTTATTACCGTGTTCATTCCTTACAAGGATTTAAGGATACGGACCGTTTCCGATGTGGTGCCGGGGATTCTTTACATGGAGAGGGAGACCAGGGAAATGCTGGGAGTCATGTTCGAGGATACTCCCGATGACCGGAGGCTCTTTACGCCATTGTCGCTTCCACGCGATATGCATCCCATGAGGAACGGCTTTATTGACCCGGCAATAAAAAACAACGCCGGCAAGGAAGGTGTCAAATGAGTCTTCAGACATATACATTGAATATAGGGCCCACGCATCCGGCCTTCAAGGAACCGGTACAGTTTAAATTCGAGATTGATGGAGAAATAGTCGTTAAAACCGACATCGAGTTCGGATATACCCACCGCGGAATAGAAAGCGTTGCCCGGTCGCGGAATTTTATCGAGGTCATTTATCTCCTGGAGCGAGTATGCGGGATATGCTCCGTATCGCATCCCATGGCTTACTGCATGGCGGTTGAACAGGCCGCAGGCATAGAAGTTCCGGGACGGGCACAATACATCCGCACCATAATCGGAGAACTGGAGAGGCTCCATTCTCACCTGCTCTGGGCCGGCGTGGCTGCCCATGAGATCGGTTTCGATACGCTTTTCATGTATACCTGGAATGTCCGCGAGGATGTTCTCGATCTGCTGGAACTGGTTACAGGAAACCGGGTCAACTATGCCATGCTCACCATTGGCGGTGTGCGCAGGGACATAACCGAAGAGCTTGTTCCGGTCATCAGGGAGGTCCTGGACCATTACCGCTCCCTCTACAACAGGATGAGTGAGATTATGCTGCATGACGAATCGGTGCGTATGCGCTGTGAGGATGTGGGAGTGCTCACCTATGAAGACGCATTGAGATTCTGCGCCGTGGGACCCACGGCACGGGCATCGGGTCTGAACAAGGATGTCAGGGTCGATTATCCCATGAACGCCTATCCGGACATGGAATGGCTGCGGCCCGTGAGCCCCCGGGACCTGGGACGCGAGCCCCATGGTGATGTCTATGACAGGGTCATCGTCAGGGTCCTGGAAATTCAGCAGTCCATCGAGATTATTGAATACTGTCTTGATCATATGCCGGAAGGACCGATTGCCGAAGAAACCAATTCCGTGAAGATCATCAACAAGCTGAAAAAGATGCAGGGTGAGGGCATGGGACGATACGAGGCTCCGCGCGGTGAGGTGTCCCATTATGACATTCTCGATAACAGGGAAGGGCCGGCTCAGCTGAAGGTGAAAGCTCCCACCTATTCGAATATGCAGACATGGGTTACCATGCTCGAGGGAGCGGAAATTGCCGATATTCCCATCGTGGTGGCTTCCATCGATCCCTGTATAGCCTGCGCTGACCGGATGACGTTCACAAAAGGAAACGGAAAAATTGTGACACTGACGTCGGCTGATCTGCATAAGATGAGTATTGAGAAAATGAACGAGGTGCGTAGAAAATGCAATCGATAGTTGTACTGATAGCGGCGTCTATTCTAATATTTGTTCTGAGCATATACGTGGGGTTGTTTCTCAAGGGTATAGACAGGAAAGCGGCTGCCTATTACCAGTCCCGTATCGGGCCTTCGCTGCGGCAGCCCTTCTGGGATCTGAAAAAGCTCATGCTGAAGCAGACAATCATTCCTGAAAACGCCGTGGGCTGGATTTTCAAGGGAGCACCGGCAATTTCCCTTGTCTCGTCGGCCGTTCTTCTCATATATATTGTCATGCCTTATTTCATGTACCTGGCCGGGTATCACGATTTCTTTCTCTATGCCGGGGATATTATCCTTGTTGTATATCTGCTTATGATTCCCGCCATTGCCATGGTTGCCGGAGGTTTTGCTTCGGGATCCCCCTATGCATCCATCGGTGCGCAGCGCGAGATGGTTATTCTCATGACAACCGAGCTGCCCCTGGCCATCATTGCCGTGGCCTTTGCCTGGAAGGTGTCTAATATCGATCCCAGGATAGCGCCCTTTGCCCTGGTTTCCTTTTCACAGCATCCGCTGTGGATCGGCATGGGTCCCCTGGGGATAATGGGCGGGACCATGCTGGCCATCACCATGGCGGTGATAATCCCGGCTGAACTGGCAAAGATACCCTTTGACCAGGCCGAGGCGGAAACGGAGATTGCCGACGGGCTCCTGGCCGAGTATTCGGGCAAGTACCTGGCCTTCTTCCATCTTGCCGATGCCGTGAAGGTCCTGGCCATCACCTCCCTGGCCGTGATCCTGTTCTTTCCGCAGGGGGTCAAGGAGCTGTGCGGATGCAGCCTGGTTATCGGCTCCGTGGACCTTACCCTGGCCGCCGATATCCTGCTTTTTCTTTTAAAACATGTGCTGATATATTTTTTCACGGTGACAACGGTGAGGATTGCCATGGCCCGGTTCAAGATATCCCATGTGGCCAGGATTTTTGTCATTGGAATGACCGCCACGAGCCTTGCGGGATTTTTTCTGATTTATCTGGATACGATTATCATTAAATTTTAAGCTTCAAGACCAGGAGAGCGCCATGTTCAGCAGTATTTATCAGGTTATGGAAAACTTCTTCCTGAAGAAGGCCACCAATATATTCCCCGTGAAGCACACGCCCCGGTCCATCATCAAGGTCCTGGAAAAAGGGAACATTCACGGGCCCGTGCCCGTGCCACGGGGATTCCGGGGAAAGCCTCTTTTCGATTATGAAAAATGTATCGGATGCAGTATGTGCGAGAAGGTATGTCCTGCCCGGGCCATCGAGATGTACCCCGTCGTTGCCAATGAAAAAAAATCAAAGAGAGTGGTGATATATCTCTCGCGCTGTACCTATTGTTCCGAATGCGCCGAAGTGTGTCCCAGAGAGGCCATAGTCATGTCCCAGGACTTCATGACGGCCGATTATGACAAGTATGGCGATTCCCTTGTCGTGGGGATAGGGGAGCGCAGGCTTCACGAGGTCCATGAAGAACCCGCACCGGCACAGGACGTGCAGAAAGAGGGCGACTGATTTCAGGAGCCCCTGGCCGGGGGGATGCTCATGATTTCTCCCGAGTGCAGATGTTCCATGAGGCGATCAATGCCGTCTGCCACGGCCCCGCTCAATCCCTCGCCGAATTCGGTTGTCCCCGGCTGGATGCCGATAAACAGTATTTCTCCCGCATGTGGTTTCAGGTAATCGACGAGGAAAGCAAGAGGCGCAGCATGAGTGTTGAATCCCGAATCCTGCGATAAAAGGTGCAGCGGCACCCGTCGCAGTGTGCCCGGCTCCTCTCCCAGATCGCAGGCGTCCACGATGACAAGAAGGTCGGGGTGCTCCCTTTTGATCACTCCCGTATAATTTTCCGGTATATCGGCGCCGTCAATGGAAAGCCAGCCCTCATGTACAAAGCGGTCAGCCGTGCAGCTTCCGGCGCCGTCGTCGCTGCGGAGCCTGTTGCCGATGCCGAGGAGTATATTTTTCATGGCTCATTCCGTATTGTCGGGATTTTGCATCAATACCTGAAATCAGGTGAAAATTAAAGAGTGTATCACGCAAAGGCGCTAAGACGCAAAGCGTTTTATTGGAAACAATGAAAATATATCATTTCCTGATTTAAGTATTGCTGGAGAGATTCAAATAAAAATATTTAAAAAAACTTCGCGCCTCTGCGTCTCTGCGTGAATTATTATTCACTTTCTTTACCCGATTATAGTCAATGCAAATTGAATAGTTTTAAATATTTTGCCCTATCCCCGTATTTATTCAATTCATTTTTTATTCCGATATATATTTGTATCCAGACTTTGAGAGTTGAACGGCAGGGGGGAATGTCATGAAACACAGCGTCACCTGTAACTGGATGGGGAAGGTAGCCTTTGAAAGTGAGATAAACGGCCACCGGATAATCCTTGACGCATCAAAGGACAGCGGCGGAGAAAACCGCGGACCTATTCCTCCATCGCCATTATATATGAATTCAGTGAAGAAGACAGGAAGCATGACGATAAAATCAGGAAAGCCGTTAACCTGTCCCAGGAGAAGTACTGCGGGGTGAGCGCCATGCTCCGGAAGGCATCGGAACTGTCCTTTGAAATAGCCTATATTCCGCCGCTATAATCAGAAGATTTCCATGCCGATGATGCAGATATCGTCATTGAAGTGCATGTCGCCCCGGAAAAGTATTACTTCCTCGTAAATGTTCCGTATGAAATCACTGATGGGCAGGCCGACGATGACAGGCAGTATTTCTTTCAGCTTGTCCTCAAAAAATATCCCATCTTCATTTTCAGCCTCGGTAAGACCGTCGGTGAAGAAGAGAAGCTTATCACCATCTTTGAGGTCGATGGTCTTTTCCTCGAATGACAGGTTCCGGAAAGATCCCAGGAGTTTGCCCCGGCTTATCAATGGATAGAACGTCTCACCCTTTTCACTGATGTGCAGGGGATACTGGTGACCGGCCCGGGCATAGGTGAGGCGGTTGTTCCCGGGATCGAAGATACAGTAGAAAGCCGTAAGAAACAGGTCATTCGTGAGATAGATAAGCTTTTCGTTGATATACTGGAAGAGCTTTTCCGGTGATTGCAGTTTGTCGCCCGAGGTTTCAATGAGCGTCTTGATCATGGCCGTTACCAGGGCGGCATAGATGCCGTGCCCCGAAACATCCCCGATAAAAATACCTATTTTATCATCGGGCAGCTTGATAAAGTCGAAGAAATCTCCTCCCACCTGTTCCATCGGTTTATAGATAGTTTTAAAACCGAATCTGTCGTGTACGGGAGGCCTGAGGGGAATCAGGTGCTGCTGAATATCCCGTGCCATCTTCAGTTCGTGCTGAATCCTGATATTGTTGCTTTCAATTATAGAATTCTTCAACTCCAGTTCCCCGGCGGCTTTGAATGCATCAAAGCGGACCCTGTTTATCATCGCACCGATAATCAGTGCCGCCAGTATGGCGATGATTGGATTGGAAAGGGCAATGATAAATTCCCTGCCGGGATGGAAGGTTACATAGACCGATGACATGAAAAATACAAGGGGGAAAAAATAAACAAAAAATAGATACACCGCTCCCCTGCGGGCAATAGCGAGGATGCCGAAAATGACCACGATCATGCCCAAAAGGGAATCAGTGAAAAGGGCCGTGCCCCAGCACAGAAAGGCGAGCCCGCTCATCATGAACATGGTGCTGGAAAAAAACACGAAAAAAAAGGCTTCGACAAGAAGAGAAAAATTTTTCAGCGGTGATATAATGATAATGATGAGGAATAGGGCCGGAATAATGGGGATGAGCCGCCAGAATAAAATTGAATCCGGCAGGCCGGCGATAAAAAGGTCCTGGTAGAGAAAATAAAGAAAGCCGGCAATGCCGAGGGAACTTATCAGTATGCCGTTTTTCAGAATATACTCAACGTGAACTGCCTGAAACTTTTCTTTTATACTTATTCCCGATGTTTCAATCATATCTTTTCAGAGTACTTTACGGATTTTATCACTTTACGGATTTTATACCGGAGCATTCCATATCCCCTTTGATGCTATCTTGACCATATAATAAAATGGTTCTGCCATTCAAGTAAATTAATTTTTCAAATGGAATAATCGTTTTCCGGCGAAAGATGCGGATAAAAAAATATTTTCTTGATAATTCAGAGCCTGCTGCTATACTTTATGCATATTGAGAAGAAAGAGGAGCAGGGGAATGAAAATAGTTATCGTGATGATCAGCAGTATATTCATTGTCATGGGGTGCGCTTCAACACCGGAGAAGGCCTCTGATAAATGCATCAGCGGCGACTGCCAGAACGGCAAGGGAATTTTCGTATCGGCATCGGGGTCCCGGTATGAAGGATCTTTCAAGGAAGGCTATCCTCACGGAATGGGAAAACTCATTTCGGTCAAGGGGAGCGTCTATGAGGGAGAGTTCAGCGAGGGAACCTTTCATGGCAAGGGCGTTTATACGCAGAAGAGCGGTACTGTTTATAAAGGCGATTTCAAGGGCGGGAAATACAACGGCATGGGGACCGTTACCTATCCCGATGGCACGACATATACGGGAGAGTGGTTTGATGATAAGCCTCATGGCAAGGGAAAGCTGAAATCATCGAATGGAGACAGCTATGAGGGCGAGTTCAAGAACGGCCAGTTCGACGGATACGGCGTGCTTGTTGAGGCGGGCGGCGACCGGTACGTTGGGCAATGGAAAAATCACAAGAAAGACGGCCGGGGAAGATACACTTTTGCCGACGGTGAAGTCTGGGACGGCGAATTCCAGCAGGATAAATTTATCGGGAAGAAAAAGCGGTAACTACCGTCTCCGGGACGGAGCCGGTTTTACGAGATATACGAGGCGCTGATGGGCTGAACCAGGTATTTTTGGTTGAGGACATTGGCGCTTTCCAGCAAACCTTTCAGAATCACATCCAGGGCCGCGTCGAACATGGCTTCCACGGTTTTGCCTTCCATCTTGACATATGTCTTATGCACGAACATGATGTAAACACTGTAGATAAAATCCGTCAGATGATCCACGTCAACGGGACGGAAGCGTCCCGCATCGATCCCCTTTTGCAGCAGACCCTTGAGTATATTCATGGATTCAATATTGATACGGTAAAAGTGGTCTTCCTCGGGGTAGAGGGGGAATATGGCCGGATCATTGATTACGACATTGCGCATATCCTCGTCGAGGGAGAGATATTCATAGGATTTACGGCAGATGGTAATGAGCTGGTCCACGATGTCAGGGATATTCTCTATGCTAGTGATGACATTGCGCTGCCATCGCCGCAGACCATGGGCCACGGTCTTCTCGTAAAGGTCGCGCTTGTCCCGGACATAGAGGTAGAGGTTTCCCTTGGTCATGCCCAGTTCCGTGGCGATATCCTCCACGGTGGTTTTCTTGTAGCCGAACCGGGCGAAGATTTTCAGTGAAGTTTCCAGCAGTCTTTCGGTCTTGTCCTTTTTGTTCATTCATATATCTCACTGAACATATATGGACATGTCAATGAAAAAATTCAGCATTGATTCATTTCAAAATTACTTGACAGAGGGAGGCTTATTATCTAATGTACCTTACAAGTAAGATATATTAGAGGAAAGTATATGTCGGTGAAACATCTTATCATGGGAGCCTTAATCCAGAATCCCGATTATGGGTACAATATGAGAAATCGCTTTTTCAGCAGAATTCTCACGGAATTCGGACTCAATGACGGACAGCTCTATCCAGCCCTGAAACAAATGGAAGCCGATGAACTCATCGAAAAGGAAATAGAATACCAGGACAGCGGGCCCAACCGGCACAAATATCATATCACCGAAAAGGGGCGTCGGGAGTTCTTCGCGTGGCTTGAGTCCTCCGAGGGGGAGGAGCGGGCCTATCGCTACGAGGCTATCCGCAGCGATCCCTTCCTGAACCGCTGTATTTATCTTAATCATCTGGAAAAAACAAAGGCTGTTGAAAAAATAGAAAGGCAGATAGCGCTGGTGGAGGACACCGTTCTGGATTTCAGGAAGGCCCTGGAAAACATGACGGCCCGGAAACTTGACAGGATAAAAATAAAGATCGTGGAATACAGCCTGAGAAACCAGGAGACACGGCTCCAATGGCTTCGGGAACTGCACGACGAAATAAACAAACAGGGGTAAGTATTATGGATAACTATGAACAGCTGCGCCTGGTGCTTGATACGCATCCTTCACGGGCGCCGGAATCGCCGGTCTTCGATAAAATACTGAGGATGCTTTTTTCTCAGGAGGATGCTGCTATTGCCGTTCATATGAGTTTCAAACTCAAAAAAGCTACCGAGATAGCACTGGCCGCGGGGCTTTCCCCTGAAGAGGCGGGAAAGCGCCTGGAATCCATGGCCGACCGGGTCATCATTTTTGCCCGCGAAAAGGACGGCGAAATGCTCTATTCGCTCCTGCCCACCATTCCGGGCATCTTCGAGTTTCCCTTTATGAAGGGAGCCAATACGCCGGAGCTCCGGGAAATAGGGCGGCTCTGGGAGGAATATCACGCCGGGGCCCTGGGCAACGCCTTTGCCGGAAATCCAACACCGGGCGTACGGGTATTTCCCCTGGCGGAGTCGCTGAAGGGGAACTCGTCGGTTCTTGCCCATGAGGAGGCACAGGCCATAATCGCAGGAAGTGAATATATTTGTCTCACCAATTGTGCCTGCCGGGAGAGCGCGGGACACTGTGATGCTCCCCGTGACGTATGCATGGGATTCGGCACCGGTGGAAGGTTTCTTGTCGACAGGGGATACGCGCGGCAGATCTCCCGGGAAGAGGCCCTGCGGGTCCTGGAGCGGGCTGCTGAAGCGGGACTTGTCCATGTGACGGACAATCATGCCGGTTCGCCCGGTATCATATGCAATTGCTGCCCCTGCTGCTGCACGGTTCTCCGGGGAAGGACGCAGCTTAATCATCCCCACGCCGTGAGTCCCAGTTCCTTCGCGGCCCTGGTGGACGAAGAAAAATGTACTGCCTGCGGAATATGTTCCGACGAGCGGTGCCCGGTGAAGGCGATCACAATGGCAGGCAATGCTGCCCGGGTTGACGCCGATGCATGCATCGGGTGCGGTCTCTGTGTCACGGCATGCCCCGCCGAGGCCATAACCATGATGCCGCGGGCCCAGGCGCCGGTGATCCCTGCCAATGTGAAGGAAATGGGCCTGAAGATCATGCAGGAAAAGGGCATCCTGAAGGAATTCCTGGAAAGGGGACAAAAGTAATGGCATTTATTACGAAAAGCATGGAACTCATACGGCACGACGATGTTACCTGTGTCCAGGGACGTTTGAAAAACCGCTTCATGGGAGGCCTGGCAGTCAGTTTTTATCATCTGGAAAATTGCCTCATCGATACCGGCACATCCTCCATGGCCGACCTGTACCTGGATTTTTTCCGCAGTTATCCCATAGACCAGGCGGCACTGACCCATGTTCACGAGGACCATGCGGGCCTGGCCCCGTGGATACAGTCCAACCTGGACGTGCCCGTGTACCTCCATGCCGGTGATCATGAAGAAGCGACGCGGGGAACGCGTCTCTACCTGTACCGGAAAATGGTCTGGGGAAACCGGGCTCCCTTTGCTGCCGACCCGCTGCCGGAACGTATCGAAACGGGCCGCCACACTCTACAGGTCATTCATACACCGGGGCACAGTCCCAATCACGTTGTGTATCTGGAAAAAAACAGGGGATGGCTTTTCACCGGCGATCTCTATATCGGACCGAAGCAGAACGTGTCCTTTCTCGAGGAAAACACTCTCGACGCCATTGCTTCAATAAAGAAGATACTTGCAATGGACTGGGACACGATTTTCTGCGCCCATGCCGGGATTCAAACTGACGGAAAGAAAAAGTTTATGCGAAAACTCCAGTTTTTCGAGGATATCCGGGGAAATGTTGAAGATCTTTATGGGCAGGGAATATCCCTGAAGGAGATCAACAGGCGGCTCTTTCCCAAAAAGGACCTGTGGGAGCGGTTATCTCACGGGGAATGGACTTCCTACCGCATGATCAGCACCTGTCTTCAAGAAAATTGAGGCGGGATAAAAATTGAGCGGCAAAAGTATATTTTATTGACAAATTGATGTTTCACAAAATAATGTCACATCGCGTTTGAGATGGTTGACAAATCAGGCCGTCTCTATGTATATTGACACATCAAACATGGTGGAAGTAGCTCAGTTGGCAGAGCCCAGGATTGTGATTCCTGTGGTCGCGGGTTCGAGCCCCGTCTTCCACCCATCGCGGGACAGATTCGAACCCGCATTTGCAGGGATGTCTGCGCAACGCAGCACATCCCTGTTTAGTATATAGCGGTAGGGAATTTTCCACGATATGCTTGCTGCTGTGGCCTCATCGTTTATGGATATCGATTCCGCCATGCTTTTTAGCGCCTCGATGCGTTCCTCGCTGCCGGCAGATTGATACAGGTGCAGGAATTTCCTACACTTTTCAATGGTGTTTGATACCTCAAAAATAAAGGCCTCTTTATCCACTCTGATTTTCTGGTGTTGTTTTTCCAGCTGTTCGATCTGTTTGCGGTTCTGCTGCATCCGGCGCTGGACGGTCTGCGGGTCGAATCCCTCATACAGCTTTTCGAGCAGGTCATCGTTTTCCCGTTCAAGTTTCATGATCAATTTGGATATTTTCTCCTTCTCTTTCCCCTGATTTTTGTCCTTCACTTCAACGGAGTCCCTGAAAAGTTTTTCCAGGTACTGAGCGCCGTCATATGTAAGAATAAAACCTTCCAGAGCTTGATCAATGAGAAGAGAAAGTTTTTCTTCTTTGAATTGTGCCTTCAGGTAACGGTTTGTATAATAAATGTAATTTCCTGAGTTATGGGCGCCACAGTGCATCTCTCCTGTCAGGAGCCGATCCTTGTATCGCAGCAACCCGGAATAATCGAACTCAAAGGTCCGTGTGCGGGTCGATTTATATTTAATTTTCAGTTTTTCGAGGCGTGATTCAAATCTCTCCAGGGTTATATATGGCTCATGGGTGCCCTGCCATATCTGGTCCTGATATTCGAAAGCACCGGTATAAAAGATGCTTGTCAACATGCGGTTAAGGGTCGTTTTGTTCCATTGCCCGCCACGGGAGGTTTTAAGACCCTGGTCATTGAGTTCATCGACCAGATTTCGGATTGAAACAGTCCCATTGTCATATCGATCAAAAATATAATGCACCTGGTGTTTTGTGGCCTCATCGATGACGTGCTTTTTCTGGTCTTTATCGTATATGTATCCAAGAGGCGGGGTGCATATTGGTGCGATCCCCTTTTTGGCTTTATAGAGAAACGTGGAGCGGGATTCAAAAGATATTTTGTCGCTCCAGTATTTTGCCATGGCCATATTGATGCCCAGGACGAACTCTTCAGTGTGATTCGAGTTCGCGTCAAATCGCTTACGGTCCTCGTAAAAATGGATCACGAATTTCCGGTTTTTTACCAGATCCATGATGAGGACCAGGTCGTTATAGTTGCGGCTCATGCGGTCAGTATTTTTAAATACCAGGTGTGTGATATTATAGGTCCGGGCCGCCTTGATCATTGTGTTGAATATCCGGCGTCCTTCTTTCCTGGCTGATTCGGCAACGGTGAACTGGTGAATGATGCAAAGGTCCTGATCTTTGCAGTACTGTTCTGCCTGGGTTTTCTGGTTGGCCAGGGAGAGGCCCGTCTCTGCCTGGTCGAGGGTCGAGACTCGGTCATATACGAAGCAGGGGATTTTATCCCGGCAGGCGCTGAGATTATCAATGATTTGTTGCTGCAGGCTGATGTCCATAATTCACCTTTTAAATATATTACTCATGCATATATTAAATAGAAATAGAGTCAAACTATTTTTACTGTTTGCTGTAATGTTGTGTTTGATTGAAAGTTGAAAAGGAGTCTGACGGTAAAATAAGTTGATAAAAAAGTGTTGACTATTGAACTTTTTTTCACTATAAAAAGCAAAAAGCGTAAAGGAGAGAGAAATGGCGAATATACCCAAGAAGGTCATTGATCGTTTTAACGTAATGGTGAAGAAGTATCAGAAACTTCTTCAGAATGCCAAGGATAAAGACATCAATGAGGCTGATACAGTAACCATCATTGCCAACATCCTGCATGAAGTCTTTGGCTATGACCAGTACGAAGAAATAACCAAAGAGTTTGCCATCAAGAATACATACTGTGACCTGGCGATCAAAATTGACAAAGAAGTGAAGTTTTTGATTGAGGCAAAGGCTATTGGTATCAAGCTAAGCGAAAATCATATCAACCAGGCGACTAATTATGGCGCCAATAAGGGTATTGAGTGGGTTATTCTCACCAACGGTATCCACTGGATCGTGTACAAGATGACATATACTAAAAGAATTGTGCACAACCAGATATGCGATATTGACTTCCTTGAACTCAATCCCAAAAAAGCCAGTGTCCAGGAACAGCTTTTTATCCTCTGCAAGGAAGGTCTCTCAAAGGATGCCATCGAGGAGTTCCATGCATACAAACGTGTGGTGAACAAGTTCTACATCAGTGCGATTATTCTCAGTGATACAGTGCAGGATGTGATAAAACGCGAATTGAAGAAGAGCTCTCCCGGTCTGAAACTTGATGACCAGGAGGTTGATTCCATCATTAAGTATGAAGTCCTGAAAAGAGATGGGGTAGACAGTGAGGAAGCACTCGATGCAATCGAACAGTACCGGGTGCTGACAAAGAAAGCAGCAAAGAAGGTCGTGAAGAAAAAGCCGATTGAGAAGGCAAAAAATACAAATGAAGTAGAATTTGACATTTCCCGTGGGGGAAATACTACAATATAAAAATGAAATAAGGAGGTTTTATGGCTGCGAAATTTGAAATTTATCAAGATAAGAAAGGTGAATATCGCTTTAGATTAAAAGCAGGTAATGGGGAAATTATTGCAACAGGTGAGGGTTATAAACAGAAAGCAAGTTGTATAAATGGAATAGAATCAGTAAAACGAAATGCTCCTTCTGCGGATATTGTTGATTTAACAGAATAATTACTCAATCCCCGGTTGATCCTTCACCGGGGATTTTTACTCCCCCAGCTTCCTTAAAAAATCCATAACCGCCTTCCTGGTTTTAGCATTCAATCGATTATAATATTCCAGGATCATTAATTCTTCGTCCTTCAGTTCCGGCTTTCCGAAAAAATCATTTAACGTATAATTCAGTTCCCGTAGGATTTTCACAATCTCGTCCAGAGGTGGATACTCACTGTTTTCCCAGAACGAAATATTTCTCTGGCTGACGCCGGGTAATCGGTCGGCCAGCTGCTGCTGTGTCAGTCCAAAATGCTCCCGTATTGATTTTAGTTTTTCTCCCCAGTGCATTATTCTATTAAAATTAAACTATTCCAGTGGACAAACGAAAATTGACGGAGGGTGATTTTTTATCGTGAACAGTAGACATATAATGTATAATTATATGGCGTACAGAAAAAGGGTGTATAATGGATGATCTGTTTGAAATATCTCACAAATACATGCAGATGGGAAATGATATGATCATGGTTCATCGGAACGGGATAATTCAATGGGCTAATCATAGATTCCTGAAAATTATGGGATATAATCTCCTTGAAGTTGTAGGGCGTCATTGCATAGAATTTGTGGCAGATGAATTCAGGAAGATATCGCTGGAACGGATCACCCGGGGATTCTCTGGAAAGGATACTGTAAATAAACCTATTGAGGTCCGGTACCGGAGAGCCGATGGGTCTGAGTTCTGGGCGATGACAGTCTCTGCTCCAATTGACATTGATATAGGGCCGGCTGTCCTGGTTGTCGGCCGTGACATTACAGAGCGAAAAAACGATGAGGAGCTGATTAAAAATGTCATTATTTTTCTGCTTCCGAAACAGCTGGGGCGTCTCTTTGACCTGATGATCCAGGGGAAGTCCAGGGAGGAAATAATCAGGATAATGGACCTGGATAATGATACCATAAGTCGTTATGTTCGAAGGATCAGGAAACGAATCCAACTGGCTGATAATGACTCTCTCTTTAACCGGTTTCTGTGCTTTTTCCGTGATAAATAGGCGGACAAATTTTGTCCGGAATTAAATTATCCTAATATAGGATAGAGTTTGACATAAGTACACTTTTAATATTTTGTTTTGCATAGGGAGGGAACACCGATAGAGGGGTGGGCCCATGGAAGATTTTAAAAAAAGCAATGACTTAATCAGGGAAGAAGAGTTGCTGAATGAGGAGATAAAGGCGTTACTGTCAATTATTGAGGAGAATCAGAAATCTAAGGAAGTTCTCAAAAAATTGGCTGGTGATGCTCTTAATAAGAAAATATATGACCGATAATATACTATATTAGAATATTGGAGGTTTATATGTCAGAGTTTGATTTTAAACCAGACGAAATTGGAAGATGGTCTGAAGATAAACTTGAGATTCTTGAAAAATACTTTGCAGCATACTCAAAAATTTTAAGCAAATATCATTTTAAATATAGTTACATTGATGCTTTTAGTGGTGCTGGCGTTCATGTTTCCAAGGAAACCGGAGAGATTATTAGTGGCAGTCCGTTAAGGGCACTTAAAATACGACCTCCCTTTCATGAATATCATTTTATCGATATCGATAACTTAAAACTTACTCATTTACAAAATGCGGCATGTGACAATCCAGGCGTATTCTGTCATGAAGGGAACTGTAACGAAATTTTACTTAAAGAAGTTTTGCCTAACATTAGATACGATAGGTATGAAAGAGCAATTTGCCTTTTTGATCCGTATGGTTTACATTTAAATTGGGAAGTAATTGAATATGCCGGGAATAGTAAGGCTATGGAAATATTTCTAAATTTTCCGATTGCAGATATGAACAGAAATGTTTTATGGGAGAATCATGAAGGAGTGTCTGAGGATCAGAAGTTAAGAATGAATAAATTCTGGGGAAATGATTCCTGGAAAAATGCGGCATACGAGGTTACTCCTGGATTGTTTGACGATATAATAGAAAAAACAAATAATAAAGCAGTTGCGGATGCTTTTAAAAAAAGGTTGAAGGCTGTTGCCGGTTTTAAATATGTCGCTGAACCGGTACCAATGAAAAATTCAAGAAATGCGATAGTATATTACCTTTTTTTTGCTTCCCAGAATGAAAAGGGTTGCAAAATTGCAAATGATATATTCAATACATACAGGAAGTAGATCATGGCGATTGATACTCACATTGAATGGACCGACTCGACTTGGAATCCCTGGAGAGGATGCAGAAAGATTTCGGCTGGTTGTAAAAACTGTTATATGTTCAGAGATCAGAAACGGTTCGGACAGGATCCAGAGAAAATTATACGCGCAAAAGATACAACTTTCAAGGCCCCTTTGAAATGGAATACAGCAAGAATGGTCTTTACTTGTTCTTGGTCTGATTTTTTTATTGAAGAGGCTGATTTATGGCGCGACGAGGCATGGGATATTATTAAAAATACACCACATCTTACTTATCAGATTCTCACTAAGCGTCCTGAAAATATAATGGATAGGCTGCCGCTTGATTGGGGATATGGATGGCATAATGTATGGCTGGGAGTTACTGTTGAAGATCAGAGATCAGTTGATGTGAGAATTCCGTTACTTATGCAAAATAACTCTAAAATAAAATTTCTGAGTTGCGAACCTCTTCTTGAAAATTTGGAAATATTCAAATGGTTAAAAGCCTATCCGATCGACTGGGTAATTGTTGGCGGGGAAAGCGGCCCTGGAGCCAGGGTAATGAAATCGGAGTGGGTTAGATCATTAAAAGAACAATGCGCTCAGTCTTCTACTTCCTTTTTCTTTAAGCAGTGGGGTGGTTTTAACAAGAAAAAAGCCGGAAGGCTTCTTGATGGGCATGAGTATTCAGAACTGCCACAATTGGCCTGCATATAAATTCTTTATTGATTATAACTCCTCTGACCTGAAATTATTATTTAATTCATCTCTTTTGACCAATTAAAAAAAAGTGTTGATTTGTCTATAATGGTAGAATAATAGTGTTATATTTGCAAGTCAATATCATTTTAAAATTAAAAATGAAGGAGGAATAATATGTTACCCAAACGCCTTAAAGAAGTAAAAATGCAAATTGAAAAGAAAAGTTTTCACCAAAGGACAAAAAAAGAGCTGGAGTTGCTCGAAGAGTTAATAGCACTTGATAATGTATTAGATTATCAAGTTATGAGAAAAGCAATGCTCGAGGATGGTGGTCCTGTAGCTATAACATCAGGTCCAGGGAATTGTCCTTGTTGTGGCAAATAAATATGGGTAGTAAAGGCTATTTCATTGTATATCAAGATAATGATGATTTAAGAGACATTCATTATCAACAAATTAAATTAAGACTTGGTCAAGATATACCCGAAGATCAATTGGAGTTACGTGATCAAGTTGATAAGACTTTAACTGTATTGAAAATGATTTTTGAAGATGATGATAAAAAATACTTCACCTACTTTCGGCAACTTTTATCTCTTTCGCAGTTGGGATTAGTTGGCAATTCGGCTAATCCCAAGTTGGCCATGAGAGCATTAAATACAATGAAAGATGACATCCTTTCTCTTGAAGGAGGGAAAGTGAAAAATATATATATGTTACAGTTAGGAAAGGCTGCTTTGAAGTTATCTATATTACCATTTGCATTATTTTTTATTGTGCTCTACTTTGGTTTTAGCAGCACAATTCCTTATTATTTATGTTCAATTATTGGATCATTACTGGGAGTATGGTTATCATTTGGCATACGTAAAATCTATTTAAAATTTGAAGATTTAAATATTTTAGAAAAAGACAGATTGAACCCATATTTAAGGCTATTTTTTTCTGTAGCATTAACAATTGTTATATGTCTTTTAATAACAACTCAGGCTGCGGTTTTTGAAATAGGAGGACTTTCTACTAAAAACTATCTCTCAAAATATGAAATATCATTTTTAGTAGGAGTTTTTTGTGGTATAAGTGAGAAAGCATTATCGATAAAGGTAGGGCAACAAGCTGCAGAATTTTTAGGTTTAAAAACTTTATAATTTTTATTTTATAAAATCCTCATTTCCCCAGCGTACCAGCCAGCGGTATCCCCGCCGCCAGGAGGGCGGTCCTCATAATAAGGCATTTGCAACTATATTATTTTTGTTTCGATGATTTTATTTTTTTTGCCAGGAGAGTGTTCTCAATGTTGACGTCATTGATGTAATCAATGTGTTTTTTCGCCGGGGGGATGCGAAAAGAGAACCATGTTTTACCATCGGCATTAGTGATAGAAAAGTCGCCAAGTCTGATTAAATCCATTCCGATCAAGACGTCACAACTATTGAGGTTTGAGGGCTGGCTTACCTGAACATCGCCAATTATTACATGGTTAGGCAGATATATATCAACTAAATACACGTTCGCAATTTCAACTAGGTTTACACTTGATATTTGTGTTTTTGATATAGGAACCAGTTTCAAATCACTCACAATACGCGCGCTTATACAGGTGTTTGTCGCACCGGTATCCCATACTGCTTTTGCGGTAATAGGTGTTGTGAGTTGCCCGGCTGGTATTATTTTTTTGCTTGGGGAAATCAGAATTTGGTTTGATAGTTCTCTTAATAAACCATCCGCTGCTTTAGTGGTGAACGCTGTAGGTATCATCGATTATACGGCTACACGTGTATGGAAATGCTGAATTGTTTTTTCTTCAGGGACGCATTCTTGGACCAGAAATGAGCCAACAGGATATTTTTGAGTAGTTATAGTAAGAGCATCCTGGATGGTATCGTATACTCCCAATACATCATTATCTTTGATAACAATAAATTTGCCTTTATACTTTTCGACAAATTCTTTCCGGTGTTCATTAAAATAACTATACTCTTTATCCAACATATCGATAACCACGTTTAGATGCAATTTTATAATACAAATATACAGAATACAGTGTGTTATTTCAAGGCATTCATGTGGTGGTGTCAAGTAAATTATAGATTTCTATATAATTTTGAAGAATTGGAGATCACTTCCCCAGCGGGATCCCCGCTGACAGGAGGGGAACCTTCACTTGCCGTAAAAGCTCAATAGCCACCGGAATAAATTATATAAAATTCGATAATATCTGAAGAATAAAACCTATTGTAAGTGCTGCCAATCCAAGTTTCATTCTGAAATATTTTTGCTTTTCCCATTTTTTAAAGTCTTCTGTTTCGACTGGTGGTGGACCGGCTGACATGTCTGAACACGTAATAATACAAACTGGTTCATGCTTTTTCCCGTGAAATTGTCTTACCACCTCCCAGGCTACAAACCAGGCACCAATTATATCAAATACAAGACCCAATGAATTGACACATTGTGAAGAGCAAATTTGCATAAATAGTAATCCTTCTTTATGGTTTTAGTTTTACTCAAAGAACCTTTTCAGCAATCGATGCTTCAGTCTGTTTCATCAATTCAGTGTCCAGGTAGGTGATCTCAATAGTATACCTTTTTGTTATTTCATCGATAAAACACTCTGTGGTAATTGCAGCAGGATTAGTACTCCATTCATCAGTAAATATTACACTTCCCTGGTATTTTTTTAGCTGCTCAATATAATTGCCTTTCCCAAATCTTGTTTTCAATTTATTATATTCATTATAAACGGCTTTTGCATTTTGGCATCTTTCTTTGTACACAATCCGGCTGACAACACTACCGAGAAGGGGGTTGTCGAGACCAATTAATTTAACATCTTCAGTAATTGTGCATGCTTTTGTGAGGGTTATGTAAATATTTTTTTCACCAAATTTTGTTGGAAAATTCTGGAGTGATATTCCAATTATGATACTTTCGTTGTCTTGAGTTTTATGAGTATAATCAAAATGCACTGATTGTAGCCAATTACGATTTATGGTATAATCAGAAGCGAGTTTTTTGGCATCTTCGAAAGTCATTCCAAGGTAAAAACCACCATAGCCAATTTTGTTATCAGCAAATAAAAAACAGGTTGAAAGAATCAATAATGATGTTGCGAGTCGTTTCATGGTTGGCCTCTTAAGTTGCAATTATAAACTACATTGCAAAAAAAGAGCATTAAGTCAATAAGAATATCAGCCGGGTTTTTCTATTATTGTCTTGAGATAATCACTTCCCCAGCGCGCCCTCCAGCGGGATCCCCGCCGAAAGTAATGCTGTCTTCATAATCTCCACAAATGACCGCTTTATAGACACCCGGATTGCAGGTTCGATCCGGGTGTTCAGTATTTTCAGGATTTCGGCGTCGTCGGGAGTGATGTATGGAGGAATATAGTTTTTCAACTTTACTGGATCATCAAGAAAAAATTCCCACATTGGTTTGTTAAAATAATTACATACTTTTTCTATGGCATCGAGTGGAGGGTATGCCGATTTTTCCCATGCTGAAACAGTCCCTTGGCGGACGTTTAGTTTTTCGGCCAAATCCTTCTGGCTGAAATTAGAATCCTTTCTCAAATTTTTAAGTAATTCTCCGTAATTCACTGCCAATTCCTTTTGTTAATACTTAAATATCATGTATAATGTCGTTTGTAAAACTAAAAATATTTAGTTTTTTATTTTTTTATTGACAAAAAACAAAATACAAAGTATCAAGGTGACATAAATAACAATAAAAGCGTATATTAAAGTAGTTGGTTAAAATATCATGAACGGTAATAAAATATCCATCCAAGAGCCAGTCAGAAAGGCGATTACTTTCTGGATCAATCCAGATGTTTCAGCAGCTTTTAAAGCCAAATGTGCACAGGAGCAGGAGAAAATGCAGGATGTTGCCGCCCGGCTGATGCGTCAATACGTGGATAACAGTGAGAGTGGCGCCGCATGATCCCCATGGTGGAAAATCAAATGGCGGTATGGCTGATTTGCATCGGGACAAGTGTCCGGCGGCGGGTTGACAGGGCCATGGTCAGGACCCGAGATGCTTTGGAAACCAGACTTTCCGGCGTTAATCATGAAAAGCGCCATGAGCTTGAATTTTTGATAAAAAGGCTCTACAGGGGAAACTGATGCCGGAAGAAAGAGATCCACGTATCCCCACCGATCCCAGCGTACTTGAAGCTCACAGGGGGAAAATCCTCTGGCTGGCCGACTGGTGTGATCGGGTTGAAAAACGCCTGATAAAAGAGGGGAAGCTGCCGCCAGAAGGTCTGGTGCTTCCTCCGTTGAGGAGCGAGAAGTGATCCGTACCGTTTATATCTGCGATGTATGCAAATCGGAATTTGTCGATGATTCGCGCATCGAGCCGTTCCCGGCGTCCATTCCTGTTTATGAGGATGCGGTCAAGGACGGTGAAACGGTGAAATGTATCGGCCTCCTGGAGACTGAGCATATATGTATGAATTGTCTGCAGGTCATGGCTGGAATGATGGATGTGTTCCTGGCTACAAGGATAAAGATAACGGAGGTCCAGATTGATAATTGATGTGGAACTGAGTGATGAAGCTTATGAGCGGATAGGGCGCATCGCAGATATATTGAAAACTACACGGGGCGTGGTGTTGTCATGGTACGTTCACGATCTGGTTTCATCGGAGCCGAATAGTGGCAGCGACGAACGCCGTATGGCGAAAGAATATCTGCTTCGGTCCCTGGTAGGTGATGCTCATGATCAGGTTGATGAATTTTTAAGCGGTTTATATTAGCGGGATTGATATTCCGGTACGAAATGGAGGTGGGAATAATGATGAATCAGGATCAGGCTCAATATAATGCACCGGTTCGCGTGCCCGGCCTCGATTTCCGGGCGGAACTCAATGGTATTGTGAAGCGGTATGCCGAGAAGCAGGGATATCCCTATCGGCATGTATGGAACATCTATTATTCGGCCCTGCAGGATCATCTGCGCTTCGATGTGCGCGGTACTGCTGATGCACTTCACATGAGGCCGCTGGATTTTATCGAACAGAAACGGCTGACCGAGGCTGCCATACATGTGGCCGGGGAAATTTTCGGCCGTTGGTTATAAAAACAGGGAGGGAAGTTATGCGATATTTTTATCACATCCAGACCGAGAAAAAGCTCCGGGGCATAAAGCCCACGAGCGTCACCGGGCCATGGTTCCGGCGAACATATTTTTATGATCTTACGGCACCGGCACTGTTTAAAAAGGCGCTCAGTCAGCTGGGTAAAACACCGCTGAAATGCATCGCGGGAGGCCGGATATGAGCGAAGACTACATTATTGTCCGGACTGAAACGTTGGACGGCGGTCTTTTTGCCGAGCGGATCAATGACGCCATACAGGAATGCCTGGCGAATATTTACGATCCAAATGTGGAGCAGGAGAAGGTGCGGGAGGTCCAGGCGATTATCAAACTGAAGCCATCAAGCAGTGATTCCCGGAAAGTGGCTGTTTTTACCCAGGTGAAAACGAAGCTGTCCCAACCAACTCCCAGCGAGACAATCATTTTCGCCGGGACCAAAGATGGTGAGTATGTGGCGTACGAGCAAAATCTCAATCAGGGCAATTTCTCTTTTGATGGAGAGGGGGGAGCCGCAGGAGATAATATCGTAAAAATGAAAACAGGAGGCGGAGAATGATAGATAGATCATTTGTTGAAAAAATAGAGGAACTCGCGGCACTCAAGACAATTGAGATTAACGGTGAAACATATTCAAGTAGAGTACTTGAACTGGTAAAACCCGACTATGAACCGGCTCCTGAGCCTCTGCTTATAGGCACACTCACGGGCCTTGTGGATTATTTGCAAAATAATCACGACAACGCGAAGCAATATATGCTCCATGTTTTGTCCGAGGACGTGGTCAGGCTATACGGAGAATATGAACCCCAGTTCGGCAGGAGGAAGCACTATCTGACGGCCACTTACGGGATGAAGGGATTTAAATTCGGGCAGTATCATGATCAGGAATCGTTTATAATTCAATTACAGGCCATGTTTGCCGATGCCGGCGATAGAGCCGATGTGATGAAAGATGCCGGGAAAGTCGCTGGCGAGTCGCGGCTTAATCAGAGCGATGATGGTATTACACAGCAGGTAACGGTAAAAGAAAGTATTGGAAGGATGGTTGATAAACCTCTCATGAATCCGGTTCAACTCGCGCCATATCGGACATTCCCTGAAATTGACCAGATCGTATCGCCATTTGTTTTCCGTATGAAAAAAACTGACATGGGAATTGCTTTTGCATTGTTCGAGTGTGATGGGGACAAATGGAAGCTTGACGCCATCCATGCCATCAGGAATTACCTGAAAGAGAAACTCGGTGATAAGGCCTCGATTATAGCATAGAACCCAAGTTGTCTCCATGGCCCGGAAGGGTGGCGGAGGGAGGTCGGCAGCGGACCGCGGGGAGCTGCCGAAAGCGCGTAAAACGCGACACAAGACGCGGACGCCGGGGACGTTAAAATAAAATTTAAGTTTTTGTTGCACGGGATGTTCTGGATTAAGGTTCCGATATTCCCAGGATGGTCGGCCCGTCACGGCCGTGAATCATGGATAACGAGTAATATGCCGACGGCGGGGTCGGCCGGTCTCATAAAATACCTCCTTGTCTTGATATACGCCGGTTCTCCGGGGCGTTGTACCGGGGAGACACAGCGCGGTGGAGCAGTCTGGTAAGCTCGTCTGGCTCATAACCAGGAGGTCGGGGGTTCGAATCCCTCCTGCGCTACATACGAAGGAATTATGGCAAAGATAAAATTCAGAGAAATACGATTGAGCAAGGCAAATTTTAACCGCCTTGATATTATCAATCAGATTATTGAAGAATATCAGAGTGACGGTTACACGCTCACCCTGCGTCAGTTGTATTATCAGCTGGTCAGCCGGGATATCATACCCAACAAACAGAGTGAATATGCCAAGCTTTCAACGGTATTAAAAGAAGGCCGCATGGCCGGCATAGTCGATTGGAGTGCAATAGAAGACAGGTTACGTAAGCCATCATCTCCTGCGTCATTTGATAGCCCGGAAAATATTTTACAGGCAGCTATTCAGCAATATGAATTACCGCGACAAAAAGGGCAGGATATATATCTGGAGGTATTTGTTGAGAAAGATGCTCTCAGCGGAGTGTTAAAACGTATTACGGAAAGATATCATGTCCCTATATCGGTGAACCGGGGATATGCCAGTGCATCGTCCATGTTTGACGCCTATCAACGGTTTTCATCTGCTATTGAACACGGGCAGTCTGTCAAAGTCTTATATCTGGGTGATTATGATCCCAGCGGTATAGATATGATCCGTGACATCCGGGACAGAATTGCCGAATTCGCCATGGGAGAGTATGGGTATTACAGCATCGAGGAGGCTTTGGTTGAGTTTAATTTTTCCATAGAGCCCATTGCTTTAACCCGAGAGCAGATAAAAAAATATAAACCGCCTCCAAACCCGGCGAAAGTGACAGATCCACGGGCAAAAGAATTTATCAGGAATCATGGATCGAAAAGCTGGGAGGTTGATGCTCTCAGGCCTGATGTCTTGAGTAGACTGCTTGATGATGCGATCCGTAGTAATATAGACGAGGATGTATTCAATGAAGTAATCGAAAGGGAAGAAAGTGATAAGGTAAAACTTAAATCACTGATGAGTTATTTATAACAAATTGCAGGATGCCTTAAGGAGACATAATGCGTTTTAGTTTTGAAAGATGGAATCTTATCAGGGCCAATGAACTCGGTCTCAAGTTTGACGACCTGGCCATAATTACATATTTCGTGGATTTCACCACTTCCGGAAAAATGGATTCTATCATACATCAGGGGAAAGTCTATTATTGGGTTTCCTATTATAATATCGTTAAAGAGTATCCCATGCTTACAATAAAATCTCGTGATGGGGTATATCGCCGGTTTAAGAAATATGTTGATGTTGGTATCCTGCATGCAGTTCTTGAGCCCGGTACACAACGACCACACTATTGCCTTGATCCTGATATGTATTTTTCTCTCCTCTCTTATACCTCTCAAGTGAACTTGCAGTCTGAAAAATCAATATCTGATGAATCTGGAAATAAGGGGAAGGATAAAGGGGTCGGATTTTTTTCCGAAGGTGTCGGAAATAATTCCGAACATAGCTCGGAGGAAAATCCGAACGAGGCTCGGAAAAATTTCCGAACAGATCCTACTACTATACATGATCCTATTACTATTGATCCGTATTGTATAGTAACGCTCGCCCAGAACGACAAATTATATCAGCACTGGTGGGGGAAGTATTGCGAAGGAATCCCGGATAATGCTGAATATCGTGCGGCATCATACAGAAAATTGGTCGAGTTCGCGACGAAATACAAACCGAGCGTGGATCAATTGATATATGCACTCAAAGAGTCAGTCGATAAGGGACATGCCGGACATGATTATTATCTCGCGGGAATTCTGAATAATATTAACCTTAACCGGTATGTCGATGCTGATATTCCGGTTGAATTACAGGTAGAAAACCTGGTTAAAAAGCGACTCACCGATATGGACGAATATCTCCGCCATTATGAATTTGACCATCAGAACATGAAAGTACTCTATTCGCTTACAGGAATTGATGACGCATATATACGACGCATATTCACAGGGGTTGAAGAGGACCTTGCACGTCAATGCCAGATAGATTATCAGTTTTTGGATAAATCTTTTTTACGGAAAACAGGATGAAGGAGGGTGGTGATGATGACAGAGAAAGAATTATTGATCGTAACATTTGCCATTCTGGCTCTCATCGTTGTGATGTATATCGGATTTGGGGAGGTGAAGTCATGAGTGGTGTGACTATTGTTATGTGCCCGGCATGCGGGACTGAATGCGGCAGGGAGCATGCTGATCTTATCCAGCAGGTGGACATAGCCCAGGCGCGTGCTATGCTGCGAGAGGTTGAAGACAAAGAACGAATCCTCAACCTGTGGAAATATGTGGGCTTTATCACCGTTGAGTTTTAAGGGAATTAAGGGGAATTTTAAATGTACCAGATAAATCAATTTTATTGGCCTATCAATGACTGGGAATCAGTGAGTTTTCTGCCGCTCATGAACCTGAAATGGTCAGAGGACATGCCGAATGAATTCTGTCATACATGCCCGATGGCCAGTTATGCACATCCTCTAGTGGAGACGGAGCCGAACTCATTCAGAAAATTATGCACGATATCGGTTGTGAAAAACGGGCTGCTAAAATTGAAAGATGTATTCAGTGATAATGGCGGGTGCTTTCAGAAGAGCACTGATTATGATGATGCATCAAGTATGCTGGGGATGGTGTGATGAATCATAGATATAATGACAGTGGTAATTTTGTTACATTCGGAGATTTATTTGCTGGAGGTGGTGGAGTTACTACCGGGGCACTATCGGTCCCAGGGATCCGCGTACTGTGGGCGCTCAATCATGATGAGATAGCGATCAAGACACATGCCAGGAATCATCCTGAAACAAAACATTTTCAGGCCGATATCAGGCAACAGGATGAAAAGGAGCTGGATCAAGTTGATATACTATGGGCAAGCCTGGAATGTACGAATTATTCCAATGCAAAAGGCGGCCAACCTAGAGATGCCGACAGCCGCACGTTGGCTTGGGAGTTACCACGCTATATCAAGCACTGCCGCCCTTCAGTCATTATTATTGAAAATGTAAGGGAGTTTCTTGCATGGGGACCACTGACAGAAAAAGGGAAACCGGTGAGCAGGCAAAAAGGGGAGGATTTTTCCCGGTGGATAAAGGCTGTTAAAGAGTTGGGATATGAAAATGTAGACTGGAGAATATTGAACGCTGCCGACTTCGGGTGTCATACCAGGCGGGAACGTTTGTTTATAGTATTTACCAGGGATGTGTCTATCAACTGGAAAGAGGCTACTCATCACCCGGGAGGGAATAATCTGTTCGGTCTACAGAAATGGCGGCCGGTGAAAGAGTGTATTGATCTGAATGATCATGGCCGATCTATATTTGGCCGCAAAAAGCCTTTGTCAGATAATACCCTGCGGCGCATCGCCGGAGGGATAAAAAGGTTTTATCCGGATATGTGTTTCCTGATGAAATACTATAATTCATCATGCAATCCTGAATCACAAAACCAGAGCGTTGATGAGCCCTGCCACTCGGTGACGACAAAGGATAGATTTGCTCTCGTAAATATTGAGAAGAAGCATTTTATAACAGAATACTATGGGCGAGATAATGCTACGGCAAGCATAGATAAACCTTGTCATTCAATCACAACAGCTAATCGTCATGCCTTAGTGTCTATCGAGAAAAAGCAATTCATTACAGATCATGTCTGGGGTGGGAATTCTCAGCTAGTGGAATATCCCATGAAGACGCAAATGACTAGGCAGACAAAGCAGCTGATAACGTGCCAGTTTATTTCGGAGACCTATAATAGCAACGGAACGCCTGAAGCGAATGATAAAAGTATAGAAAAGCCTGCTGGGTCTATAACAACCTGTGAGAAATTCCAATTCATCTCTGCATATTTTAACAGTTCCGGACGACCTGAGACACAGAATCAGAGCTTGGATAAACCACTCAATACAATCATGACAGCGAATAAGTATGCACTGATATCCGGCTTTGATTTTGATATAAAAATGAGATTTCTCACGCCTGATGAACTGGCAAAGATTACCGGGTTTCCGGAGGGATACTTTGATCATGCTGGTCTGAATATATCCAAAAAATACCAGGTCAAGATGATAGGCAATGCAGTACCGGTAAATCTGGCAGCTGCTGTCATTGAACCGATGAAGAATGTTTTAGAAACATTCAGGGAAAGAATATCGTTATCATTAAATTATGATGCAGTTGGTTGATTTTAAGAGGATCAAATGAATTCACATACAGTTTTTTTCGATACGGATGAAGAAAAGGAATTATTTCAAAGATGGCTTTATCATATCCATTACAAGACGGGATTGAAATATGGAAAGATAGTCAACATGGCCATGATGGAATACAATATGAAGATTGAGGGAAAGAAAGCTGAATAATGAGAGAAGCCGGAAGTGCACCAACACTTCCGACATCCCGCTGCGAGCGCGGGATACAGTAAACTGCTACTCTCAGAATATATATCGTTCATTACATCGAATTTAAAAAGGAGTTTTTAAAACATGGATAGTCCGCTCGCGTATATTGGTGGTAAAAGTAAACTGTCGGAATCGATCATTGAAATGATCCCGGATCATAAAACATACTGTGAGGTTTTTGCCGGGGGGTTGTGGGTGTTTTTCAGGAAGGACCCTTCCATGTATGAGGTGATCAACGATCTGGATTGTGACCTGATTGCCTTTTACCGGGTGATACAGAATCACCTGGAGGAATTTTTAAAGCAGTTTAAGTACCTCCTGGTGTCCCGGGAACAGTGGAAGGACTGGAAGGACCAGCTGGAGACCAGGGGCCTCACGGATATCCAGAAGGCGGCACGGTATTATTATGTACAGCGGTTATCCTATGCCGGGAAGGTGAAGGGGCGGTCCTTCGGGACTACTCCGGAAAGCAGGCCCCGGATTAACCTTCTGAGGATGGAAGAGGAGCTGTCTGAAGTGCATCTCAGATTCTCCCAGGTGATGATCGAGAATCTTTCATGGGAAAAGGTGGTGGAGAAATATGATAAACCGGCGACGTTCTTTTACCTTGATCCGCCGTATTATTCAGATCCCTGTTATAAACATAACTTTGAATTCGGGGACTATGTCAGGATGAATGAGGTCCTGCAGGGAATAGCCGGGAAGTTCATTCTCAGCATCAATGATCATCCGAAGATCAGGGATGCTTTCAGTGGTTTTAATATCAAGCCGGTGGAGCTGCTATATACGGTTGGTGATAAGTGCAGCGAGGGAAAGGAGTTGATCATCAGTAATTATGAGATTAAGGCAAAGCAGCAGACATTATTTTGATGAAATATTTAGCAAAAATGCTAAATATTTGCTTGACTTAATTTAGCAAATATGCTAAATTGTGGGTACATCAAACAGCGGAGGCAAGCAAATGACGGAACTAAAAAAGGAACTCACAAGAATGGATGAAGTAATAGGGAAACTAAAACAAGCAGAATTCGAATTAAGGATGCTGGCAAAAGAGACGGGAGATAATTATTACAATGAAATTCGAAGACGAGTAAAAGAAATATTGATCATTGATGATGACCCGGAATCAGGCTTTGAGTCTCTTTTTGAAAGTAAAAGAAGAATGTATAAGGCAATTACAAAATGAAAATAAAAGATATACGAAAACTTGAAGAGGGTCTTGCTCAACTAGAGCAAGACCTTATCGATAGAATAATCGAGATTGGTACAGGAGAAGCAAAAATCCTGACAGGTGAAAAGCAGCCTTCTCTTTCTCAGTTTATCAAGGGAACTCGGAAATACAGTTATGAGAAAATTATTGAGTTGGCAAAAATAATATTTGAGGATTAGTCATGAATCTGGTAATCATTGAAAGCCCGTATGCGGGGGACATCGATAAAAATACGGAATATGCCAGGCTGTGCGTCCTGGACAGCCTTCATCGCGGCGAGTCTCCCTATGCCTCACATCTGTTTTTCACCCAGCCGGGGATCCTTGATGACGCTGTTCCAGCAGAGAGGGCCCTGGGCATTGAGGCGGGCCTCCGCTGGGGTGAGAAGGCTGATAAAACTGTAGTATATACGGATATAGGGATCAGTCAGGGGATGAGGATCGGGATTGAAAGAGCGGAGAAGGCCGGGAGACCCGTGGAGTTCAGGAGGCTGTGGGAGTAATTTGTTTTAGCGGTATAGAAGGGCAATAATAGGATTATAACGTCAAAAAAGAGTTGATATTTGCAGGGAATATGCTCTACCGGAATAATCAAAATAAAATTGGGAGGCTATTATGAAATTACAATTTAAAAAAATGTATTCTTTTATTGCATTCTTTTCAGCACTAATTTATTTCTCTCCACTGCTTATTGCCCAAGAAAAAGCAGTAAAGAATTTAACACTAGATCCAAATACTGGGACATATTATGATCCAGATTGGGCTACTGAAATAGTACTTGTTCCAATTTTTGAAAACGACAAAAAACGAATGGATAAAAACGCGGAAACAAGAAGAATTGACTTAGTATATGGAGAAAAAATTGATATCGGTATAAATACGGATGGCCTCATGGTTTTTGGAGAGGTTATTCCGAAAAATGGCAGTTCAAAATTTGTATATGGTGGTGGTGGCTCATTTGGATTTGCTTTTAATCGGAGGATTATGAACCCCTATTGTTCTATAAAGGATGAAGGTGTTGATGCTAAAACTGGGAAACAAAAATATATAACTACTATCGACCCGGATAGAGCAAATTTATTATATTTAACATTTGGCATGGGTGTGACAGCTCTTGGATTAACTGATGCAGATCAAAATCCGGTTTCAATGACTGTAGGAGTCACAGGTATATTAGGACTCCGTTATGACTATGTATGGTTTAACGGAGCTAGGCAAGAAGATAGACGAACGTTTTCAATTGGAATCGGTATTATTGGCGGCTATGGTGGTATTATGCCAGGCAAGAATGGGGATGAAACTGGAATACAACCGGCTGGGATAATAGGCGGTTACATTTCTTTATCTTTAAAATTTCAGTAGAGATATAGTAAAAAATTTATTTTAGATTTGGAAATTAATTGACAAATTAAGAAATATAATATTTATGAATAAAGTAATCGAAATAATTAAGCATTTGATACAGGATAAATTTTCCGGGGCTATTGTCATCAGGTTTAACCAGGGCGGCATCCGGGGAATAAAAAAAATCACTGAGGAGAATATTTCTTAATTAACACATAACGGATTCTTTTTAATCCTACTAAGTAGACTATTAAAAAGCCCGTAATTTCCCTTTGTCTCACGTGCCACGTGAGGCTTTTGGAGATTGCGGGCTTTTTTTGTGCCTGGAAAAAGCAATGAAAGAAAATGATCTGAAAATCATCGAAGAGATACTGGGGAAGGGGAGCACCAACCATTTCCGGCAGTCCGTTGGGCAGAACCAGGAGATAACCCTGTTTCCTGAATTGGATATCCTCATTGATTATCAGCCGTCTGACCGTTGTTCCAAGTCGGTGAAGGAACTCAGGAAGAACATTATCAGGTCCCTCATGCTGGCCGGGATACAGAGCCGCATGATTATTGAGTATTGCACGGTTCATTTCCATGTGAGCGAGAAGGCGGTGAGGAAGTACATCACCGAGATCAATAAAGAGTTCGAGGAAGCGAAAACCAAGGATGTGAACCGGCACCGGGCAGTGCAGCAGGAGCGAATGGAAAACGCACTAGCTGAATGCATTGCTAATGGGAATATGAAATACAGGTATGCCCTACTGAAAGAACTCAATGATTTTCATGGCCTGAAGATAGCGAAACATGAGCACAGCGGGCCGGACGGCGGGCCAATAGCAATGCAGAATAATCTGGATTTGTCGAAACTCACCACTGATGAATTGAAGACACTCGTTGATCTGCATGATAAAGCGAAAAGGGGGAAGGATGAAGCGGATACTGTTCCTGATTAGCTTCATAATACTCATTATGAATGCTCTGGCATTTGCGTTCAACATAAATGATTTGAGAATAGAGCTGGCCCGGAGGGACTTCTGGGAGTTCTGCAAAATCAACTCGCCGGAATTCTACCGGGAAGACCGGGTATTTCTACGTGAGTATTGTCAGACCCTGCAGGCTCTGTATGAAGGCCGCATTGTGAAGTTTTCCCCCGAGGATCCCTGGCAGATCGTTGATCAAAAGGCCCTGCAGGATCACATTAAATGCACCCGCCTCATGATCAATGTGCCGCCCCGGCACGGAAAATCACGGACTCTGGTTCTTTTTACCAGCTGGGTGTTCGGGCATGACAACGAATCCCGGGTGATTACCTGCTCCTATAACGATGAGGAGGCCAAGGATTTCTCGAAGTACACCAGGGACACAATCATGGAAGAGAAATCCGATGTTGATGCGAATGATATCGTTTTTTCAGATATATTCCCGGGAACGAAAGTAAAACATGGCGATGCCGGTTTCGGTAAATGGGCGCTGGATGGACAGTTCTTTAATTACAAAGGCGCAGGAATAGGCGGCGCCGTCACTGGAAAGGGCGGGAAGATACTCATCGTCGATGACCCGGTCAAAGGCGATGAGATCGCCTATTCAGAGACGGCCCTGAATAAAATATGGAAGTGGTACACGGGAACATTCCTCTCCAGGAGGGAAGAGGGCGCGATTGAGATCATGAATCACACCCGCTGGTCGGACCTTGACCCCTGCGGGAGGATTCTCGCCGGGCCTGATGGCCACAGCTGGTATGTGTTCAAGCGTGAAGCGTACGACAGTGTCTCGAACATGATGCTCTGCCCGGACCTTCTTTCCCGGGAATCATATGAATACCTGAAGCGCAACGCGGACCGGGCCATATTCATGGCCAACTATCACCAGGTCACCATCGATGACAAAGACAGGCTTTATCGTGAGCTGAAGACATACAGTGATATTCCCGGGGAATTTGAGCGGATCATCAGTTATACGGACACGGCAGATGAGGGAGACGATTATCTCTGCTCAATCGTTGCCGGAGAATACCGGAAGGAACTATGGATACTCGACGTACTGTACACGAAAGCGGGTATGGAAGTCACAGAGCCGCAGACTGCTGAATTCTTTGTACAGAATGATGTACGGCACAGTAAGATCGAGTCAAATAACGGCGGTCGTGGATTTGCCAGGGCGGTGGAGCGTATTCTCTGGGAGGAGTACGGCACCCGGCGTGTTCATATTACCTGGTTCCATCAGACAAAAAACAAACTGGCACGAATACTCACTGAATCTAACTACATCATGCAGCATGTCTATTTTCCTCATAACTGGCATGAGCGATGGCCTGAGTTTTTTAAGGATATCATGCGATTCAAAAAGGAATCGAAAAACGTATATTTTGATGCACCTGACGCACTGACCGGTCTGGCCGAGATGGTTAACCAGGGCGTCAGAGAAATGCAGGCACACAGAGCAACGTAATGGCAGACAACTATAACATAATACAGATACGGCGGCACGATAAGCTGGATAAGTGGAGTGGTGTATTCAAGCTGAATCACGACAGCTACGTGTCGGGCCGCGTATACCGTGACGGCAACTATCTCCATAAAGGGAAAAATGAGTTCAGCAAGTTTTACAAACAACGCCAGGAGATCGCTACTCCACGAAACGACATCCAGCCGGTCATTGATATTCTCATTGGATACGTGTACTCAACAGAGCCGGAGAGAAATATTGATGGTGATGTAAAAAACGCTCTCTTCAGTGTGGCCAAGGGGAAGGATTATGCGAGGTTTACCCGGAACGTGGCACGGCAGTTGAAGCTATACCCGTTCGTTGTCTTGGTTGATTCTCCTTCCGATGTGCAGGATTTCAAAACCAAATATGAGAAAGACAAGTATGGGAAAAATCCGTATTGCCTGGTATACCGGTATGATGAGATTCGAGATTTTAGTCTTGACGATAATGGCCGGTTCACATGGCTCCTCCTGGATAATTCTTATGTGGATAAAACCGATCCCTTGGGGAAAGAGAAAAAGATTACCAGGTACACTCTCTGGATGGTGAAAAATGGAGCGGTCAGTGTGCGTGACTTTATCATCAAGGATAAAAAGGTTGAGCCGCAGGAAGAGATGCCACTGGCGATTGCGGAAATACCGGCGATAATCGCGGGGAAAGATTTTTTCGATGAGGATATTGTCGAGACCAACCTCATCGAGAACTGTTCCGAGATCAGTAAAAAGCTATATAACATAGATTCCCTGATCGACTCGATCCTCTACGACGGTGCGTTTAAAGTTCTCAGATACCCGCTCACTGATTTCGTGAAAGAACTGCCCAAAGGACTGAAAAGTGAGGGCCTCGGGTCAGTCGCAGTCCTGGAGTTTGACGGGATGTGTTCCAATGCCCCTGATTTCATAAGGGCTGAAGTTGATAATATCCAGCCGTATCTCGATAAAGCGAAAGAAATGGTAAAAGAATTCTTCAAGCAGTTCGGCATGAAGGATACCTCCGAGACCGAGACCAAATACTGGGGCGACAGCGGTGTCGCCAAGTCTATCGATTTCCAGAAAACGAAAGGGATACTCCTGTCTATCGCTGATGAGATGGAAATCATCGAGAATGAGATTGTCCGCTATATCGGTATGTGGATGAACAAGAGCGTGGAATCAAAGAGTGCTGATAAGAAGATCACATACAACAAGGATTTCGATCCCGATGAGCTCAATGATGATCTCAACCGGCTGTACCAGGCGATGGAATTGCCATATGAGACGATTACAAAATACGCGGTTGAACAGATTGTGAGGAAGCTCTTCCCGAAGGCGGATAAAAAAGTAATCGAGGCAATGATTAAAGAAATTCATGAAGGGGTGAAAACTCCGAAAGTGAAATTCGATGATGATAAAAACGACGGTGGCGAGTCGTAAAACAGGCCGTTGTCTTTCCGGCAGGCAGACAAAAAAGAACCGGCCGACACAATGCACTCATGCAATAAATGAGAGATCCACGGATCAGAAAAGAAGAGGTGAAGGATATGCTCAGAATAATGAATCAGTTTGTTTTTGCGGGAATTGTGGCCTGTTTTCTAGACCCTGACGATGGGGGCGGATCGGGTGGTGGTAGTGAGGACGTTGTTGTCCATAAGGGGCCCGATAATAAGACCTTTCAACTGCCCAAATGGGTGGATCAGGATTATTCGGCGCGCATCAAGAACGAGAAGAAACAGCTGGAAGATAATCTGACAAAGAAGTTTGGCGAAGAAAAATCCGAGCTTCAAAAGCAGCTCGATGAAGTCAATACGAAACTGGCAGATATCGAGAACGCCAGTCTCTCGGATCAGCAGAAGCGTGATAAAGAGTATGAGCGACTGACAAAGGAGAATACTACCTATGCAGGACAGGCAAAAACTCTTTCTGAGGAAAACGAGACCTTGAAAGGCCGTATCAAAGGCATGCATATAAAATCGGCAGTCCTGGGAGCGATACCCGTTGAGGCGGCTGAGTTCGCCAAACAGGTAGAGGTTCTTTTTATGCATGAGCATGGCAGCGCGATCCAGTATGTGGAGGACGGCGACGAGGTGAAGGTATTTTTTAAGGATGGCGACAAAGACGTTGCGGTTGCCGATGTCATGAAGACCTTCATTGAGGCAAACCCAAATTTTGTTGGAAACAAACAGATTCCCGGGCATGATTCACGGAAGAAAAAGACTGGTTCCAGTAGTGAACCGGCGAACACAGTCCAGGGGGCACTCAAAACTGCCCTAGAAGGTTTTTAAAAAATTAAAGATAATTAAGGAGCAATTATATGATTATTACAGGCGAAATAACAACCTACGATGTCCCCGATAACGCACGGGACGTTTCCGCGGCATTCAACCTTATTGCCATGCCTCACACGCCTTTACTCAACAAAGTGCCGCTCGGAAATTCATGCGAAAACGTGAAGCATGAGTGGTATGACGACAAGCGTCTGCCTATTGCAACCACCCTGGGAGCTGCCTTTACCAGCGGTGGCGCATCGCTCACGGTTGCCAGTTCCGCCGGGCTTCGGATCGGCTCGATTGTGCAGGTTGGGACTTCTGTATATCGGGTGACCGGTATAACGGATTCGACGCATGTGGCCGTTACAGCAATCGCAAGCGATGCCAATCACGACAGTGGCGTAAAGGTTTCTTTCCTGGGAAACGCCAGAACAGAGAATTCAGCGAAGCAGGACGGCGATTCGGCCCAGACTGAGGAACGCTATAATGTGACCCAGATATTCGACGATTTTGTCGAGATGTCGGGCAGTGAAATGGCGACCAAGAAGCATGCACCCGAGGCATCTGACCTTCCCGGTCAGGTAAGAAAGAAGCTGGAGCGGGCATATTACCAGCTCGCCATGGCACTGTGCAAAAATCCGCGTGTCGCCCCTTCAACAAAAGCAGATCCCCGCATCATGGGCGGTGTTGAATGGTTTATAGCTCAGAATGGATATGTCCCGTCTTCGGCGGCATTTTCCACGGACAATTTTGATGCTTTTCTTCTGGAGCTTCAAAACAACGGCCTCGATGTGTTTGAGATATGGATCAATCCTACCGACATGGCACGGTTTTCTGGACTTGATTCAACAAAGATTCAGATTCAGTGGGGCTCAAAAGAGCGCGGGACTCCCATCGTCGAGAAGTATTTCTCCAAACACGGCATCATCTGTGACGTGTTCATGGATCCCTGCATGACCGCAGGCAAGATCGATGTGTTTAAGTCGGCAGACATCGAGGTCAAGTCTCTGGCTGGCAGGCAGTTTCAGGTAAAAAACATGCCTGAAACCACTGACGGGACTGTTAAGAGGCTGCTCGGTGAATATACTGCCAGGTTCACGAATTCTTCCCTGTGGGGACGGTTTACTCCTTCTGCATAAAGTTTTGAACGCCGGGTGGTAATGCCGCCCGGCGGTATTTTAAAGAGGTGCACCGTGACAGCAGAACAGAAAAGAGAACAGGAATGGCAGGCTGAGTGTGATGCCAGGAGTCTCCGGGAGGCCGAGGAAGTGAAGGCCGATCAGGGAAGATTTGAGCGGGCTAAGGCAGCCATGAAAAAGGAAGTCGGTAAAAATGAAAAGATCAATACAATACTGAAAGGTATTCTGGAGGAAAAACAATGAAAAAGATAAAACACGCTGTGAAAGGCGGTAAAGACGTGATCTGTAAAGGACAGATATATAAGCCCGATAAAGATGGTTTTGTGTATCTACCCGAGGAGATGAAGAATCAGGACGTGGTTCCGGTTACTGAAGGAGGGGGTGGCGGAAATGTTGATCTTTTCGGAAAGCAGAATCCCACGACTACGGGTCCCGACGCGGCAGCCATTGAGGAGATGAAGAAAGAGCTCGCTGAGATGGACAAAGAGAAAATGAACAAGGTGGCCAAGGAGATGGGCATTGAAAATCCTGACAAGATGAAAAAGGACGATCTTATCGAAGCCCTGATCAAGAAGGTGCAATCCGGAAATTAACGGCCATGTCCATCGAATACATCAATAAAAATTTCAAGCGTCTCGAAGAAGAGATCAAAAAGCAGAAGAAATACAAGTATTCTGACATCTATGATGATGATCTCTTCCGCGAGATGTATAAACTCCTGAATGCCGGGAAAATTGAGGAGGCGGTCCGGTTGTGGAATTCTCGGACTCCCTCGGAAATGATGTATTTGTGGGGTAAAACCATCCTGGACTTTATGGTTTGGTCAACCGAAGGAGTGAAGACGGCCGGGGAGATTAACCTCCTCAGTCAGAAGATATCATTTACCACCAGGGAAGTGACCGCTCTCCTGTATGGGAATCAGAAGTATTTCACCACGGAGATTCTCGGAAATTACTTTTTTGATGTATACAAGATCGAAAACGCCGCGCTGAAAAAACGCATCCTCGATGCGTCGCTGGCACAGTTTGAACATCACATCAGCGGGGCCATGGCGAACACTCCCGCGAGGATCCTGAACGATATCCGGAATTTTCAGCGGGACCTGCATTATTATCATGAATCGATCCGGAATATCGAGAACCTTGATCAGTACCTCGATGATGTGCAGCGGGCATTCAAAGACCAGATGCGGAAGAAATATCCGTCCTTCTACAAGGCCATGGAGGACGGGAAGGTCCTGAAGTCCCGGTGGTACGGTCCGGACAATAACAAGGTGAAAAGCTACACCCTGGATGAATACACAGACATGATGACCAGGCCCACGATCCTCAATATTGACCGGGCGGCCGCCCAGGGGTATGCCCACAGCATGGGACACCGGGTCGTCGAGTTCTATGAGCGGGATCACCGGATGATCAAATCGGAAGAACGGGAGATATGCAAACACATCCTGCATAAAAAGATTCATGGGAAATCCCTTCTGGCCCTTGATGATGAGACCTCCCTTCTTCTGGGTATCCGCACCGTTGCCCAGGCTCAGGCCGATGGGTCTATGTACATCCACTGCCGGCACAGCATTAAACCGGTTGATGACCAGTTTCACCATGAGCTGGAGAAGGTTATATTCCTGTTAAAACAAACAGTCGAGGAGAGTGCCTGATGTTGTCTGAAAATAACACCATCCCTGATATAAAGAAGCGCCTGGAGAGCTTTGAATATTACGGCCTCGATGATGATGCTGAGTTTGATGAACAGCTGGCCCTGTGTGTTGAGGATGTCATGTATGAGCGTATGGTCCCGGTCATCGGTAGTGTGCGGTATGATGAGATTGCGGCCATGGATAAAACGGACCTCTCAGAGTATGAGGATCATATATATCGAGCTGAGATTTTTTATAGTGTTGCCGAGTTCCTCCGTAAACAGGTGCAGTCCGAGCGCAGTAAAGAACGCCGGGTGTCTGAAGAGAGAACGGGGAATCAGAAGGCATATGTGGAGAAGGACTTCATTGATGACGCTGTTCGCTCACTGGGGCGTGCAGGGTATAACAGGACCGTATCGATCAGCCGGTTTGGTATAGCCGAAACATGGCATTATGAGGATCCCGATGATTATTGAGCAAGCGCCAAACAGTAAAACCAGTCTGAAGGCTGCACAGGAATGGGTGGGGACCCCGTTGCACCGGTCCCAGGACGCGCAGGGGCTTTATGAGCAGCTGGTTCCTGAACTGCGTCAGGCGGTGGCCTATGGGTTCAGCGACGCGAACCCGAACAACTGGGCGGAACTCTCCCCGGGATGGCTGGATGAGAAACGGGAACGGGGATGGCCCGAGACTATCGGGGTGGCAACCGGTGCCTTGAAGAGAGCAGCAACGGTCAATGCCCAGATCGCAGTGACAAAAACACACCTGACCTGGGGAATAAACGAAAATGAGTCGTCACCGGGGCACGGGATAGATGGATGGACCGTAGGTGATTATGCGCGTGATTTCCATGCAGTACGGCCCATTTTTAAAAGCACCATGGCATTTCTGCGGTCGGTATATAAGAAGGCCGCTCAAAAATGGTTAACGGAGCAGATGTCCAATGTCTGATGTTATCGATCTGGTAAAAGCTATTAAAACGCAGCTGGCGGCAGCTCCAGGCCTTGCGTATGTGAAGCACTTTGACACCTCTGAGAACGAGAATGACCTGGTTAAAAAAGGAAAGTTTCCCTGGGTGAATGTCAAGATCACGAACAGGAGAACTACAATTGCCGGGAGTCTATCCAGGCGAACGCATAAGAGGATTATTTGTAATGTGATAATTACCTTCTCGGTGCGGGACGTGTCTTTTAAGAACGCCATGGAAGGGGGAACTGATATAAAGGGCATATGGGATTTACAGAATGATATCGATACGGCGCTGGATGCTGATCTGTCATTCGGGGATTTGGTTAATAAAAGTCCTTATGATCCGGACACGGCCACTGATGCAGTATCAATCGACAGCGGCCGGTTCTGGATAGGGCGGGGCGCGACAAAATTCAACGTCTTTTCAGACGTCAATATTTAAGATGAGGTGAATGCAATGAAAAGTGTGCGCAGTTATTCAGGCGTATTGGATGTGATGATTGCCGAGATCGCAAGCGGGAAACCCCGGGCTCATATCCGGGGCATGGGGGATTTTTCTTTTGAGCGCAGCGAGGAAAAGGCTAAGCTGGTGGTGGGTAAAAAAACGTATGCAACGAAAACGACCAAGATCACCAGGAATGTGAAAATCCAGATGAAGGAGTATTATGCCGAGCTCAATCAGCTCATGACGGGCGGGGCGCTTACGAAATATGCGTCCAACGCAGCAGGCGAAGTTGTGGAAAAGGCGAATATTCTGGGAACATCTATTCTGGCCGCTACTACTGGAATCGCATCCATTGTGGTCGACCCCACCAATATAGCAAAACTCAAAGAGGGGTGGTATATTATTGAGGCCGTGGACACCGATTCAATCAACCTCTATGCGTATAGCAACCTGGATGACAAGGAGCTGCTGGACGAGAAGGGCCTCCTGACAGAGGACCCCGTAGACCTCACCTCGGCAGGTGAGGTTGATCTGACGGAACTTGGTCTCACCATAACCGGTGGATCGGGAACGATTGCCCTCATTCCGGGAAACACAGCAAAATTCTATGTCAGGCCTCCATATTCCGAGGCGTGGGAACTCCTCATGTCAGGCGATGACGTTGTAGACGACGTCATGGTAATCGTGACAATTCAGCGCGATAACGGTGTTACGGTTCTGTTCAATTTCCCGAAAGCGTCACCAGGCGGCATGTCCTTCAATGCCCCGGAAAACGATTATGGAACCTGGGACCTGTCATTCGAGCCTCTGGATGATCCGATCACGAACAGTTACGCGTCCATGCGTGAGACTGTTAAATCATAGTAGATAAACGACCGGGCGGGGATCCCCGCCCGGAGAAGCAGGAGGGAGTATGCAGACAATTAAAATCGGCGGGGTTGACAGAGAAATAATACTTCGCCACCGACAAGTGAACCGGTTCAAGCGCCAGTATAACCGCATTTATTCATACCGGTTCAACAAGCTGGTGAATGATACCTATCCGGACAAAAAGGTCCTGAAGGGCATGAGCCAGGAAGAGATGACTGAGCTGGTCAAGAAGAATGCTGAAATATTCAATCGTGCTTCATTCAGCATCCCGGACTGGTTCTGGTACAAGACGGTGTACCGGTCTCTGGTAAAGCGCGGCCTGTGGCCGGTCAGGCGGCCGTACCGGTCATGGCGGGAAATGGCACAGGATATTCGGAAAGATGAGTATTTCGCCATCGTCCACTTTGTGGCCTCGGAGATACTCGATCTCAATGTGCCCGTGGTGAATGTGGATAAAAAAAAAGAAATCTAAAAGCGAAAGAGCAGCCTCCGGCCGAGCGGATCACTCGCTGGAAGGACTACATCGAGAACATTGATGAAGCTCACCGGCTGATGATATACAGCCTGAAGCGGTCCGGGTTTTCCCTGAGGGAGATCATGGGGATGGAGGTCAGGGAAAGCCGCTGGTACATGAGGCGGTACAACGATGACAAGATACAGGACGAAATACTGTTTTTGTCGGCTCATAAAATTGATGTAACGAATCCGACGCAGTGTCCGTCATCCAGGTGGCGTGATTGGCAGGACAGGAAGCGGGCGGAAGAAAAGAAAAATACGCAAAGGGTCTCGGAAGAACCGGACTCGGCGGTCATGGATATTATTACAAAAACCATACAGGATAATCTGAAAAGGAATGGCAGATCAAGTACTACAACTTGAAGTCCGCCTGGAGAACGGCCAGCTAAAGGTCGCG